>JBAXBF010000072.1:0-12397 GCA_037142095.1 Chloroflexota bacterium | reverse complement strand
GGAAGGGATAAAAGTGCGTTTAGTTTCATTCCCAAGCTGGGAATTATTCTCTGCTCAGGATAAGAATTACCGGGATTCGGTTCTGTTGAGACAGGTAAAAAATCGATTGGCAGTTGAAGCTGGTGTTGGTCAAGGTTGGGAACGGTGGGTTGGCTCTGATGGAGATATTATCTCGATAGAGCGTTTTGGTGCTTCTGCTCCTGCAGAAAGAATCTTCCAAGAATTTGGTTTTTCTGTAGATAACATTGTTGCGCGAGCAAAACGTTTACTTGGATAACAGGGTGGGATAAAGATATGATTGTAGCAATTGGAAGCGACCACGCGGGATTTTCCATTAAGCAGGTTGTTATTGAGGCAGTGCGTACTGCCGGACATGAACCGCTTGATTTGGGACCATATGATCGAGAAAGAGTAGATTTTCCAGATTTTGCAGAGAAAGTCGGGCGGGCAATTCAACGGTCTGAGGCACAGCGAGGAATCGCCATATGTGGTTCAGGTATTGGTATATGTATCGCCGCGAATAAAATGCGTGGTATCTATGCGAGTGTATGTCATGATACTTATTCAGCGCATCAAGGAGTCGAACATGATGACATGAACGTGCTTTGCCTGGGCGGAAATATAATTGGACCTGAATTAGCCAAAGAATTGACGGCTGTTTTTCTGAAAGCAGAATACTTGAATACTGGAAATTATGCTCGCCGCGTTGAAAAGATGAAAAAAATTGAATCTACTGAAATGAATCAATCAGGTAGATAAGGAGTTTATGATGAGTGCAAAGTCTCCGATTAATATTGCAACGGATTTAGGTCAATCGCTCTGGTATGATAATATCGAACGCCGCCTCTTGGAAAATGGTGAAATGGCAGCCATGATATCGCGCGGTGATATTCGCGGCGTGACTTCAAATCCTGCTATTTTTAACAATGCTATTGCTAAATCATCAGATTACGATTCGGGCTTGGTTCCGATGGCTTGGTCTGGTTATACGCCGGTTCAAATATATGAACAGCTTGCAGTAGAAGACGTTCGTGCCGTAGCAGATTTATTTGCTCCATTATATAGAGAGTCAAATCGAGGAGATGGTTACGTCAGCCTTGAAGTCAGTCCTACATTGGCTTATGATACCCAGGGGACGATTATTGATGCAAAACGTCTCTGGGCATGGGTGAACCGTCCGAATTTGATGATAAAAATTCCTGCAACCCAACAAGGGCTTCCTGCCATTCGGCAAGCCATTGCAGCCGGCATTAATGTTAATGTTACCTTGATATTTTCTATTCAGCGTTACTGCGAAGTGATGGATGCCTTTCTCTCTGGTTTAGAGGATCGACTTGCGTCCGGTGCATCAATAGATACAATCGCCTCAGTAGCCTCCTTCTTTGTTTCCCGAATGGATACAAAGGTGGATAAACGCCTTGGTGAGTTAAATCAAAATGCGGAATTGAAAGGAAAATTAGCCATAGCCAATGCCAAGCTAGCTTATCAAGAATTCCGTAAAATATTCGAAAGCGAACGATTTGCCCACCTCAAGTCAAATGGAGCACGATACCAGCGACCATTATGGGCTTCTACGAGTACGAAGAATCCTGATTATAAAGATACGATCTACGTAGATACACTAATTGGTCAGAATACTGTCAATACAGCTCCACCGGCAACATTAATCGCCTTCAAAGATCATGGTGAGGCGCTTTTGACTATTGAAAATGATTTGAGTTCAGCATCCGAGATTTTCGCGTCCATAGAAAAAGTGGGTATTTCTGTGGTTCAGGTAACCCAAGAATTGGAAGACGAAGGAGTAAAGGCTTTTTCTGATGCTTATGCAACACTCCTAAAAGCAATAGAAGATCGTAGTTCTGTTGCACGTAAACAATTAGGTATTTTATCTATCGGTACAGAGGAACGAGTAGCTGAATTGGCGAGTGATGACTTTCCATCTCGACTTCATGCTGGCGATCCAAGTCTATGGACTTCAGATCAGGCAGGACAGAATGAGATAAGGAAAAGGTTAGGCTGGCTGTCAATAACAGAAGAGAAATCCCGTAAAATAATTGAGGCGGCGGTTTCACTTCGCGACGAATTATGTAACCAAGGATTTACCCATGCGTTACTTTTGGGGATGGGTGGTTCTTCGTTAGCGCCCGAAGTGATGCGCCATGTATTCGGTGCCCCAGAAAAAGGGAAGGGCTTAGACCTTGCGATATTAGATTCAACGGATCCAGTACAAGTAAAAGCAGCATTACGTCGAGCTTCGCTCAAAAATACACTGTTTATTGTTGCTAGTAAGTCCGGTTCTACAGCGGAAGTTCAAGCGATGCTTGATTACTTTTGGGCACAGATTGCGAAAACCAATAAAAATCCAGGCGAACATTTTATTGCGGTTACGGACCCGGGCACCTTTATGGCAAGCGTGGCTAAGGAACGCGGTTTTAGAAAAATATTCGAGGCAGATCCAAACGTTGGGGGACGCTACTCAGCATTGATTGCTTTTGGATTGGTTCCGGCTGTATTGATGGGGATAGATGCAAACAAATTCCTTGATCGAGCACTGAGTATGGTAGAACAGTGTTCCCGTGATATTCCGTCTGGACGTAATCCCGGTTTGGTTTTAGGAGTGATTCTTAGTCAGGCAGCATTATTAGGCAGGAATAAATTATCTATCCTTGCTGACCCGCTTTGGAAATCTTTTGGTTCCTGGCTGGAACAATTAATCGCTGAAAGCAGCGGAAAACAAGATAAAGGGATTCTTCCGATTGATAATGAGCCAATATTGCGAAAGGATACCTCTCCTTGTTATCGAATATTTGTCTATTTACGCAAAAATGGAAAGTACGATCCTTTCGTTAAGCAATTGCAAAAAAATGGTACACCAGTATTGATCTACAACCTCAATGATCCTTACGATTTGAGTGCTGAGTTCTATCGTTGGGAAATAGCGACGGCAGTTGCGTGTAGTGTGCTGTGCGTGAATGCTTTTGATCAGCCAGATGTTCAAGACAACAAAACTCGGACAGTTAATAAGATAACAGCATATAAAAAAGATAGTAAATTTGATGAAGGGTTATCGGATTGGGCGAGTAATGAAATCCGTGTTTATCTTGCGAACATCTCATTGAAAGATATCAGTAATAAATCAGTAATAGAAATCCTATCTTCGTTTATTCAACAAGGACAAGATAGGGATTTTATCGCCATAAATGCTTACGTTGCGCGCAATCCAAACACGACAAAAATGTTCCAAGATTTACGGAAGGCAATTCAGAAAGAGGCTGGCTTGCCAACAACCCTGGGATTTGGTCCCCGATTTCTCCACTCAACCGGTCAATACCATAAGGCTGGAACAAATGAAGGATTGTTTATACAAATAACTATGGATAATTCAGAAGATATAGAAATACCTGGACAAGGAATTTCTTTTGGCACGCTCGAACGTGCTCAGGCATTAGGAGATTTTGAAGCCCTTCAAACACGCGGAAGACGACTAATGCGGATTCATTTTTCCAGTTTGGATATGTTGAAGAAAGTCATTGATACCTTTAGGTCAAAATAAACTATACCATCAAAAATAATTAAGCGATCGACTGGAAGATTTTCTTTCTTAAGCCGATCGCTTTTTATTTAGGGTACCCGGATGGAGAAGTTATCAAATATGTACGTGGCTGCCTCTCCTTCACTTAACTCAATTCCCATCCCGATTGAACCAACGGGTAGTTTCTTGCTATCAGCCGAGCCAATTTTATTTTTATTGATATAAAAATCAAAATGACTGGTTTGAGCGACAATTGTCATCCAGTTGCCTTGCCCAGCTTTAATAAATTTCGATTCTCCTTCTAATAAAGTCGTCCATTCTGATTTTTCAGAAAGTGAGACTGAATACTTTTGATTATCACAAATAGAAAACCAGTAATAGTCGTTGTTGAGTTTTCGAAAGACCATCCCATAACAGGCTTTTTCTGGCTTGCCGGAAACCCTTTGAGCGAGGATAGATGCTTCAAAATCTGAAGCGACAATCATATCAAAATTGGCACGGTGCATGACACCTTTTTTGGCTGTCCATTGCCACTGGTATTTCCCATTTTTGATGATATAAGATTCATCTCCCCATTCGCTTTCATCCTGTGCTTCACTCCAATCGTTTAAATTGGCGTTGAAATTATCGCACACTTTGGTTATATAGCTATTGTTTCCTAGAACAGGGACGCTATTCATACAAGTATTTTCAGCAGTTTGGGTTTGGGTTTGGCGTGCCATGGCTGTGGAATCATACTTTAATGCTGAGGCTGCTTTTGCCTGAGCGGTTCCCGCAGCTTGGTTGTTGTCTTTCGGAACGATCTGAGGTGCAGTTAGTGCACATCGGAAGCCGGTGTTATCGTCGGATACATTCGGAAGACTATACCCGCGATTTGTGATACGTACGTATCTTGCTCGGCTGGTCCAAGATCCACCTCGAAAAATAGTTGTTAAACTTTTTTGAGTTCCCGTTGGATTTAATAATGGTGAGAAAGAATAGTAATCTTTGTCATATTTATCCCGTACCCATTCCCAAACATTTCCTGCCATGTCCAATGCTCCAAAAGGACTAGCACCGTCAGGAAAACTTCCGACAGGAGCGGTAAACATAAAACCATCGTTAATTTCCTTATCCGCTGCCGGTAAATTTGTATTTTTATCAGCAAAGTTAAGTAGATTTCCTTCAGGAACTGTGTTTCCCCATGGGAATTTACGAGAATCCGTTCCGCGTGCGGCTTTTTCCCATTCGGCTTCACTCGGTAGTCGCTTACCAGCCCATTTACAATAAGCTTGGGCGTCATTCCAACTAACATGTACAACAGGATTGTTCTCATAACCCGTAATGGTACTGCTTTGACCGGATGGATGCTGCCAATTAACTCCTTGTACCATTTCCCAATCCTGTTTTGCGGTATCATATTGGCTGGACTGTCCTATTTTCTCTGCATCTGTTTTGTATTTTGTTTCAGAGACATATGCTTTGAACATGAAATTGGTTACTTCGGTACGATCAATCCAAAAAGCATCCAAATAGACAGGATGTTGAGGTTTTTCATCTACAAAAGCGTCTTTATCACTTACTATACTGCCCATCAGAAATTCACCTTCAGGGACATATACCATAACACTTGTATCTTTCGGGATGATTTGTGTTGAACCTGGCGGTGGAGCAATCCCTTTTTGAATAGGTGTTGAATTTAAATTCGTATTTTCATTATTATCACGTGGAGCAGGCGGTGAAAAAATTGCTATACTTAGGAGGATAACGATTACAATTCCACCAAGTAAAATGATGGAAATAATTCCAATGACGGTAGTAAGTCCAATTTTGGATTTCCCTGTCGACCGAGTGCTGGTTGGTGGTAGATAAGCAGCATATCCATCTGTGGAAGCTCTTGGCTGAGGTACATTGGGATAAACTTCCAAGGGAGTTTGGGCTGGTGGTGAATAATATTGATCGATAGCTGGTTGTATGGGTGTTGCATAAGGAGTTTTATCGATTGAGGTTGGCGTAGATATGCTGGGCGGGTAATTCTCGACCGTAGATCTTATGGCTGTGGGTTGCACAGATTCTGAAGGTTGTGCAGAAGGTGAAATAGATGATTGGTAAGGAAAATCAGGAGTTCTGGGTGATGTATACGCTGCAGATGGTATTGGAGGATACATCGCAATTACCGTTTTTCCTTCTGCCAGTATGTTTGTCTCTTCTGTTTCAGAGGATTTTTTTCCAGGATGGGCGATCTTTTCAAGTCGCTCAGCGAATGCTCCCATATCTATATAGCGGTTCTGAGGATCTTTTTCGAGGGCTTTATTAAGGATATGAACAATTTCTTCAGAGATATTTGGCACATATTGTCTTATGTCCGGTAGAGGGTCATTCATTTGTTTTAGCATCGTTGCTACCGGTGTCTCACCCTGAAAGGGTTTACGTCCTGTCAACAGTTCAAAGAATAATATTCCCAGTGCATAAACATCTGCCCGATTATCAATTGGTTTACCCGCGCCTTGTTCGGGAGCCATGTATTCTGGCGTGCCGATACCTACCCCTGTCCCAGTTAACGCAGTCGATTCTTCCGATTCTAATAATTTGGCGATTCCAAAATCGGTAAGGGTCACCTCTCCGGATTCTGTCATCAAGATATTAGCAGGCTTAACATCGCGATGAATAATATCATGCTTGTGGGCGTAATCTAACGCTCTTGCGACTGGTTCAATAAGTTTAGCCGCTTCCATAACAGGCATAGGTTTGCCTATCTTATTTTTTAGGGTACCTCCTGGCAAATATTCCATGACAATATAGGGCAGGTTCTCATATTCCCCATAATCATAGACTTTGACAATATTTGGATGAGATAGTTTTGCTAGGGCTTTGGCTTCGCGCTCAAAACGTTTTAATAATTTCTCGGCGTGTTCCTTGCTTACGATTGCCGAAGGGCGGATAAATTTTATAGCAACCTGGCGTTCCAATCGTTGGTCATGCGCCTTGTAGACAGTTGCCATACCCCCTTGCCCGATTTGCTCAAGAATATTGTATCGTCGTCCGATGTCTTGACCAACAAGACTTGCCATAGATAATTTGCTCCATAACTGATAAGAGACTTAAATCAAGAAATCAATATGTATAAGTATTATACGTCCTCAAAAGGCTATATGCAACCATAACTCTTATCATCCAAAGCACTTTATTCAATCTGATCGCTATTTATTCCTATAGTTGCAATAACTAAATAATATCCTTTGCCAATGTAACCTTAGAATTTCCATTCGTCTGATATTCAAGGATCTCTAATAAAAAACACAAAGAAGATAATCGATTTAAATAGCGTAATATTTGTGCATTCTCAATTTCTCCGGAATGAAGCAAACCAGCAATATGCCTTTCCGCTCGACGAATGATAGTACGCGCCATGGCAAACATAGAACCTGAGATGGATTCTCCAGGTAAGATAAATTCTGAAGGAATATTGATCGATGCGTGGATATGATTAATTTCTTGTTCTAGTATCTCAATATTCTGAGATTGAATAGACCGAAATTTGGAAGCATTTTCAGGTGTAGCAGCAACCTCAGCCATAAGATAATAAAGATCGCGTTGAACGGAGATTATGAAAGTGCATGTTCTTGGAATATTACAAAATGCTCGTGCCATTCCCAGTGCAGCATTAGCTTCATCAAGTGCCCCAAGCGCCTCTAACCGTGGATGGTACTTGGGTACTCTTCCTTCTCCCAGGAGACCTGAATATCCATCATCCCCTTTCCCTGTATAAATGAATGTCATTCTTGGTTTGTTCTCCCATACAACCAATTATATTCTGATAGGCGAGAGAAAATATAATCACTAAGTGCATTTTCGTCCATTCGCCATTTCCAATTACCCGATGGTTGACTTGGGTAATTCATGCGGGCTCTATTATCTAGACTGAGTAAGTCCTGCATTGGAGCGATAGAAAAGACTGCTACTGAAGCCCATGCTGCCTGAATCAGATCCCAAGCGATATCATGCCCATCACAGCGAAGATAACGACGGGCAAAGTCACGTTCTTTCTCATCAATACGGTTATACCATCCGCGTGTTGTATCATTGTCGTGGGTTCCCGTGTATACAACAAAATCTTGGGTAAAAGTATGCGGTAAGAAGATATTTTCTGGTCCAGAATCAAATGCAAAGACCAGGACTTTCATACCGGGTAAGCGGAGTTTTTGGCGCAGTTCAAAGACGGCAGGGTGAATCTCCCCTAAATCTTCGGCAATCAACGGTAAGTCACCTAAATGATTACTCAAGATTGTAAAGAAATCTATACCTGGTCCTAAAACCCATTGTCCGTTAATTGCCGTAGTTTCAGTATTTGGAATCTCCCAATAGTTATAGAAACCCCGAAAATGATCAAGACGAATTATATCGACTAAACGAAGTACAGAACGCATACGGCGAATCCACCAGGCATAATTTGTCTTCGCGTGAATCTTCCAACGATAGAGAGGATTACCCCAAAGCTGACCCGTTGCGGAAAAGTAGTCTGGAGGAACACCAGCTACAACTGTTGGATTGCCTTGTTGATCCAAGAAAAATAAATCAGGATTAGCCCAAACTTCAGCGCTATCATGGGCGACAAAAATTGGGATATCACCGATGATCTTGATATTCTTATATTGCGCATAAGTTTTTACTTTTTGCCATTGACGGAAAAAAACAAATTGGCGAAAAGCATGCCGAGAGATAGATTCACAATAAGTTTGTCGAGCAGATTTAATTGCCTCTGGCTGGCGTTCACGTAGTAATTCCTCCCAAGTGAACCATGGAGCACCGTTATGGGCATCTTTAAGTGCCATAAATAGGGCATAATCGTCAAGCCACTCTGCTTCTTGATCTAGAAACTTAGTAAAAGCTTTACGCAACGACTTATTATTTTGTTCTACGAAATATTTGTAAGAGCGATCAAGTATTTTGATTTTCCAAGGAATCACAGATCCATAATCAACATAATCTTTAGGGAAATTTGGGTGATCAATTAAATCCTCATTCCTCAATAGACCATCCTCTATCAATCCTTCAATACTGATTAAATATGGGTTCCCTGCAAAAGCCGAAAAACATTGATAAGGCGAATCCCCATATCCGGTTGGACCAAGAGGAAGGATTTGCCATAATCCGCATTTGGCTTTATGAAGAAAGTCTATCCACTTAAAAACAGCAGATCCTAGATCACCAATACCATATTCTCCCGGTAAGCTTGTTGGGTGAAGAAGAACTCCTGAGGAACGTTCAAATTTCATGGGCTTGTTTCCTTGTCTCAATAAACATGTCTTCTGTGATGCAGCGAGTGGTGAAATCTGTCTCAGATACATCCGTTCCAATTATTCCACCAGGCTCAATGAGCATACCATCTGGAATATAGCTGTTTTTTCCAACCATGGGAAATTTAATTGGGATATTATTTCCCATGGAACCAATTTGGACTTTCTTACCGATAATGACTTTCTTGTCTATGATCGCTTGGTGGATAAAAGCACCATGACCAATGATCGAATCAGTGAGTATTACGGATTCATTCACGATACTTCCTGATTCGACAACGACACCGGGTGAGAGGATGCTTCGCTCGATGACCGCTCCGGTATGGATTATGCAACCGTCACAGATGAGACTATCGTGTATGGATGCACCTTTATCAATTTTAACAGGAGGTCTTTCTTCTGTCCGTGTGTGAATAATCCACGAACGATCGTTAAGATCAAGCTGAGGCGGTTGGATCAATAGGTCCATGTGCGCCTGCCAATAAGAATCTATTGTTCCGACATCCATCCAATAATCTTGATACGGATAGGCGTAGGCACGGGCACCAATTTGGATTAAGTGGGGTAAGATGTCCTTTCCAAAATCATGAGAGGATGTATCCATGATGTGATCTTCCAATAATGCTTGGTCAAGTATATCGATATTGAATAAGTACACACCCATATTTGCTAGATTAGAAGTAGGCACTTTAGGTTTTTCAACAAATGAGGAGATTCGAAGATTTTCATCAACCCCCAGGATACCAAAACGACTGGCTTCTGAGATAGGTACCCGAATAGTTGCGATAGTGAGATCTGCTTGGTGATTGAGGTGAAATTCAATCATCTTGTCATAATTCATCTTGTAGATATGATCACCAGAAAGGAGGAGGATAAAATCAGGATGATCTCGTTTAATAAATGTAAAATTTTGTTGGACTGCGTCGGCAGTTCCGAGGTACCAATCTGAACCACTTCGAGTTTTATAGGGTGTAAGAATGTGAACACCCCCACTGAATTCCCGGTTAAAATCCCACGGACCACCGGAACGGATATGTTCAATTAACGAGTGTGGACGGTACTGTGCAAGTAACATCACATCAAAAATGTTAGAATTCGAGCAATTGGAGAGGGTAAAATCGATGATTCGATATTTGCCGGCAAATGGAACAGCAGGCTTAGTTCGTTTTGCAGTGAGGGTACCAAGTCTGGATCCTTCACCACCGGCAAGAATGATTGCGCGGGTTCTCATTTAATCCTCCTGATCATTTATATCTAATAATTTTCTTCTCTTCTCTATCAAAGATACATATAATTCGAAATATTTTTGGGCAGAATGTGACCATGAAAAATCTTGTTCCATACAACGTTTTTGAAGAGCTTGCCAGTCGTTTTTATTAGAATAGATTGTTAGGGCATGTTGGATGGCTTTGTTTAAATCAATTGAAGTGGCGTTTGGGAATAAGAAACCTGTACTTTTGTGCGATTTATCATAATCAATGATGGTATCTTTGAGACCCCCTGTTGCGCGTGCAATCGGTACGCATCCATAACGCATAGCGATCATCTGCACTAGACCACATGGCTCATAGCGTGAAGGTATGAGGAGAGCATCTGCTCCCCCATAAATATGACGGCTTAGGTTTTTATCAAAAGCAATCACAGCCCGTACTTTTGTTGGTAAAGTGGCTTCTAATCGTTTCGCTGCATTTTCCAACTCCGGTTGTCCAGTACCAAGAATTATCATTTGCCATTCTTGTACTGAAAGGTGGAGAAGAGCATCCATAACGAGGTCAACGCCTTTTTGATTATCAAGACGAGAAATCATGGCTAGTAAAGGAATATGAGGGTCAACTTCCAGTCCAAAATGTTTTTGAAGCCATGTTTTATTACCCTCCCGCGGTTCGACGTTATTGGTTGAGAAGTTATAGGTAATCTGATTATCTGTTTCAGGATTCCAATAATCCAAGTCGATACCATTGACAATTCCTGTGATCGAGGAAGAACGCGTTTTTAGAAATTCATCCAATCCTGACCCAAATTCAGGTGTTAGAATTTCTTGAGCGTATCCTGGAGATACGGCTACGATTTGGTCAGCAGTAAGTAAGCCAAGAGGCAACGGCAAGTTCTGCGCCCAGAATGGCAGGGGAGATTCTTGGGCTGCTGGGAGTGAAAATTCAGTTAATGCATTTCCTGCTCCAGCTCCGAGATATGGCAAATTGTGAACAGTAAGCAAAGAACTTACAGGTGAAAAGAATGGATCGCTATCTCTACGCAAACTTAGAGCATAAATAGCCGGAGCAGTGTGCCAATCATTTGCATGGAGAATATCAGGTTGCCAATTTAAACTGCGAACTAATCCTAAAGCAGCAATTGAAAAGAAAGCATATTTTGGTCCATCGAGTGCTGCATCTGGTGCATAGATGGGTCCACTTTCTTGGGGAATTGGTGATCCATGAATAAGATAGACTGGAATTCCGTCCACATGCACTTCATAGGCTTCTGCTTTGATAGCGCTGTTTTTGTGAGGCACAAAGAATTTCGCACATGGAAAAATCTTATAGTTTTCACGATCAATTGCAGCATGAAAAGGAAGTGCTAAACGTACATCCAATTCAAATCCTTTTGTTTTTTCCTTGGGTAACATATCAAGGGCATGAACCAACGCATACGCTACTTCTCCCAGCCCTCCAACGGTGATAAAGGGTCTGGATTCTGCTGAGATATAAAGAACTTTGATTTTTTTATTGGATCTCACGTCTTGACCTCTCATATAAAATACTGGCTATCGAATACACTTATATTTTACCTTGATTTGTCCATGATTGGGAGATATAAGGTAAAATTCTGGTATGATGAATGGTGTCCAAATTTTGCTGACAAATGATGATGGAATTCAATCTCCAGGATTATGGGCTGCTGCAGAGGCGCTTTCTGGATTGGGTTATGTTCATGTAGTTGCACCGCGCGACCAGTATTCTGGAGCAGGGCGAAGTATGCCGTCCACTTCGGATGGAATTATTAAACCCCATCCCTTAGTTGTTCATGGAAAGCAATGGACTGTATACTCGGTTGGCGGTTCCCCTGCTCAAGCTGTTGAACACGCATTATTGGAGATTTTACCCAGTAAACCTGATTTAGTAGTATCCGGGATTAATTTTGGGGAAAATGCTAGTGTTGGAATTACTGCATCTGGAACTGTGGGTGCTGCGATGGAGGCAGCCACTTTTGGCATTCCGGCATTAGCGATTTCTTTAGAAATGGGACCTGAGCATTATTTTTCCCATTCTGAAGACATAGATTTTTCTGTGGCAGGCCATTTTGCTGCATTTTTCGGACAATTATTATTAGAGAAAAAACTTCTGCATGATGTACATTTGATCAACGTAAATGTACCCGGGACTGCTACTATTGAAACGCCTTGGAAAGTTTGTCGCCTTTCTCCTGACGCGTATTTTGAACTCTTTCCCCCGCAACGCCAATCTTGGGATGAACCTGCACAAGTGGGATTTCGTCTGGTACCTAATCCAAAATATGCTCCGGGAACGGATTGCTATGTTTTACATATCGAAAAAAAAGTAGCAGTTACACCGCTAAGCCTCGATTTGAC
>JBAXBF010000071.1:0-12438 GCA_037142095.1 Chloroflexota bacterium | reverse complement strand
TCGGCTTTTGATCCTGAAATTCTGGATTCTGATGTGCTGGATTTCTGAAGTGGGGATGGGGTCTGGGGAAGGGGCTTGCCCCTTCCCCAGCGTACCGCCTTCCATCTTCCTCTGTTCTCTCCTCGGTTGCGTACAGGAAATGGGGATAGGCTGCTAACGTACCAAACCAGTGAGGAAAAATATCAACAAATATTTAAGAAAGCAAATCCTTGTTGACACTCCTAACCCCTTGTGCTATACTTGGAACCGGTTCAATAGATGTCAGACAAGCCTGTTAATTATTAAGGCGGGTCTATCAAAAAATTTTTACACAGAGAGGTTTACTTAATTATGAAACTTCAACCCCCTGAGAAAGTATCTCAACAGGAAATAAAAATTGATGTCAGCGAGATCGAGCCTTTGCTCCAGGCTCCCCCGATGGGTCTTAAACCCTGGCCCGAGGCAATGATTAAACTGAATGATGGGCGCATTCTCTATATCCGCGAAGCAAAACTCGATGATGTGCCTTTAATGCTCGAGTATATGAAGAAAGTCATGGAAGTCGAGAAAGATTTCTACGACATCGTAGGTGCACGCGTCTATGCCGAAATTTTAGGCTGGTATCGCAAACGCCTTAAGGATCCTTTCCATATCATCGGTTTAATCGATGGCGTTTGGGCGGGTCTTGCCAATGGTCGCGTGATGAACGAAGATGTCGCCATCAGTCTGCACACCATGGCGTTCGCTCGCCGCGGGCGGATCGGCTATGCCATGTACTATGCTAAGACCTACTATGCACTCGAAACCCTCGGCTGCAATGAATGGTGGTCCACTTTCGAGAGCTATAACGGCTGGCGCATGGCTGGCTTGGAAATGGCTCAGCCGACCAAACCCTGGCCTGAATTCCAGCACGAATTGGGCGGAGCGCGGGTTTACTATGTAACCAAGAAATATTGGGACTCCACTGTCAAAGCCTTTGCCCTTCAGATGATCGGCAATGACCTGGATTTCAATGTAACCGATGAAGTTAGAAAGGCGAACGAAGTCTTCCGCCTGCCGGAAGAGCTCGCTCTCTAATTGTCTCGTATGTCCACAATAGGTGGATAATAAAGAAGTCAACATTAACCACGGAGTGCATGAAGAATTATTCTGAACATAATTTCTGATGCTCTCCGTGGCTAAAGTGTTTGTAAAACGTCGTTATTTGTGGTTCTGAATGGAAAGGAGGCAAGTGCATGCAACCGTTCGATTATTACCGCCCAAAAAATTTGGAAGAAGCATTCGAATATTTGACAATGCCGGGTAAAACGGTCCTGCCGCTGGCAGGTGGTACAGATTTTGTTCCGATGGCGCGCGATGTCCTGTGGAAATGCGATGCGGTCGTAGATATCAAGGGTATCCCGGGATTAAAAGACCTGAAAGAGACGTCAGAAGGTTTATTTGTAGGTTCTGCTGTACGAATGGTAGAGATATCTAGATCTGCTCTGGTCAAATCGGGTTGGGATGTGTTGGCGCAAGGCGCGTCCGTGGTTGGCTCCGATCAAATCCGCAACCGGGCAACGCTGGGCGGCAATATGTGTACCGCGTCTCCCTGTGCCGATACGCTGGCGCCTTTGGCTGCTCTAAACGCGGTGGTTGTTTTACGCAGTAAACAGGGTGAACGGCGCGTTCCTTTTGTGGAATTCTTCACCTTCGTGCGTAAAACCGTCCTGCAGAAAGGCGAATTGGTGATGGGAGTCATCCTTCCCAAGACTTCGCAAGGGACCGTTGGTTCTTATGAAAAATTGAGCCGGCGGCGTGGCTGCGATCTATCGATTGTCTCCGTTGCGGCAGTGGCAGCTCCAAAGAATGGCGGTTATGAATGGCGTGTCGCACTGGGGGCAGTCGCTCCTACCGTCATGCGGGTTGCAGAGGCTGAAGCGATCCTTGGCAAGGGACGCTCATCCGAGGAAATCCAAAAAGCTGCCGAAGCAGCCGCTGTGGCGAGCAAGCCTATCAGTGATATCCGTTCCAGTGAGGCATATCGCCGGGTTATGGTACGCAACATGACCAAGCGAGCGGTGGAATCCGTTATCGCCAAGATGGCATAAGGAGGAAATTATGCTGCATGAAATTACACTAACAGTCAATGGTGATCCCTATACCGTAGCAGTCAAATCCCATTACACGCTGCTGAAAGTATTGCGTGAACAAATCGGACTGACCGGTACGAAAATTGGTTGTGAAAATGGCGAATGCGGCGCCTGTACGGTGCTGATGGACGGTGATCCAGTCAATTCATGTCTTGTTCTGGCAGTGGAAGCCGATGGTCATGCGATCCAAACGGTGGAAGGTTTGAGCAAGGATGGCAAACTCCATCCTCTCCAGCAGGCTTTCATCGATCATAATGCCATTCAGTGCGGATTCTGCACACCGGGCATGTTGATGGTGGCAAAGGGTTTGTTGGATAAGAATTCTGATCCTAATGAAGATGAAGTGCGCGAGGCGATTACCGGTAACCTGTGCCGCTGCACAGGCTATATCCGTATCGTGGATGCGATTTTGGATGTTGCCAAGAAGGGAGAGTTCTAAAATGGCGCAGAATACGAGTGAACTCAATGTCGTTGGTAAGAGCGTACCGCGCATCGATGCCCATGAAAAGGTAACCGGCGCGGCGATCTATGTGGATGATATGCAGTTTGGGCCTGGCTTACTCTTTGGAAAAATTGTACGCAGCAAGGTGCCGCATGCGATCATCAAAAAATTGGATGTGAGCAAAGTATTGGCTTATCCGGGCGTTAAGGCGGTGGTAACCGGCAAGGATACCCCCAAGCCATTTGGGCTCTATCTCAAGGACCGCACGATCTTCGTTACCGACCGCGTGCGCTACGTTGGAGATGCAATCGCCGGCGTTGTGGCGATCAGCGAGGAGATTGCTGAAAAAGCTGCTGATTTGATCGAGGTTGAATATGAAGAGTTACCGGCTGTCTTTGATCCCTATGAATCATTCCAGCCCGATGCACCCATCATTCATCCTGACCTGGGGAAATATGAGGTGGTGCCTTTTATCTTTCCACAAGCTGGGACCAATATTTCGCAGCACTTCAAACTGCGCAAAGGGGATGTGGAACATGCCTTTGACCAATGTGCGCTTATCCTGGAAGATACTTTCAGATTACCTCAGATTCAGCATGTGCCTATTGAGCCGCATTGTGCGGTTGCTCGCTGGGATATCGATGGAAATGTAACCGTATGGGCTGCCTCTCAGTCACCTTTTGCGCAGCGTGACCTTTTGGCGCAAGGGTTGGATGTTCCGCATGGTAACCTGCGCGTCATAGCCCCGTATGTTGGCGGCGGTTTTGGCGGAAAAGCCGGTATCTCAATCGAAGCCAATGTGGTTGCCATGTCCAGAGCGGTGAAGGGACATCCGGTAAAAGTACGCAACACCCGCGAAGAAGAATTTGTCGGGACAAACGTGCGCCAGAGTGTCCATGCTCACTATAAAATTGGTGTCGATAAGGATGGTAATCTGTTAGCCATGGAAGCGCAGTATTATTTTGGAGGCGGTGCCTCGAATGAATACGGCGTGAATATTGTGCGCGCTGCGGGATATTCTTGCACGGGTCCTTACGACATTCCGAATGTCAAAGGGGACTCTTACTGCCTCTACACCAATACCCAGATCGGCAGCGCGATGCGCGGCTTCGGCATGCCCGAGATTCACTGGGGCTTGGAACAGATGATGGACCGCATGGCGGAGAAACTTGGTATAGATAAAGCCGAGTTTCGCCGCAAGAACTGTGTGCGCACCGGGGATATTATCCTCACGGGCATGACCATGCCGGATATTGATCTGGTGGCATGCATCGATAAAGTGGCGAAAGCCATCAATTGGGGCAAGAAGGAAGAACCCTCTGCGCCGAATAAGAAACGTGGGAAGGGAATGGCGATCATGTGGAAAGCACCTGCCATGCCGCCCAACCCGGGCAGTTCTGCAATTGTGCGCTTCAACGAGGATGCCACGCTTAATGTCTATGTCAGCGGGCAGGAAATTGGACAGGGGACGTTCACCGTTATGGCGCAGATGGCGGCTGAAGCGGTGGGTATTCCTTACGAGTGGGTACGCATCACAGCCAGCCCGGTCGATACGAAATACAGCCCTTACGAGTGGCAGACGGTGGCAAGCCGCCTGACCTGGTCGATGGGAAATGCAGTGCGGGCTGCCGCGTTGGACGTGCGCCAGAAAGTGCTTGATGTGGTAGCGAAATACTGGAATGAAGATCCCAAAGACCTGGACATCAAGAATGGGATTGTGGTTTCCTATAAGTCGGAAAAGGAACAACCCTTGCAGAAAATGGTTGTTTACGGCTTGCCCAATGAAAACTATGAAGGCTGGCAGGGTGGTCCGATTGTGGGGAGTGGCAGCTTTATGCCTACCTACGTGACTGGTCTGGATTATGACACCGGGCAGGGTGCGCGCGCTGTGGTTCATTACACCGTCGGCGCTCAGGCGGTTGACCTGGAAGTAGACACGGAAACCGGTCAAATTGACATCATCAAGATTGCCAGTGCTTATGACGTGGGTAAAGCCATTAACCCTGATTTGGTTCTGACCCAGATTGAAGGCGGTGCTGTCCATGGGATGAGCTCTGCCTTTGAAGGCTATGTCTTTGATGAAAAAGGACGCATGGTCAACCAGAGCCTGGTGGACTACAAGATTGCCACCGCGATGGATGCTCCCAAGAAGATCCACGGTGATATTGTGGAGACACCTCTTGAGGATGGTCCCTGGGGGGCGCGCGGCGTGGGTGAACACGTGATGGTACAGACCGCTCCGGCGATGGCAAACGCGATCGCAGATGCTGTCAGTATTCGCATAAACAATCTGCCGCTTTCGGCGGAAAAAGTATATATGATGATGCACAAAGAGGAATTTGAAAAATAATATGACACAAGAAGATCCTAGAATCCTTGAACTGCGTGCTCAGCGTGCCAAAGCCATGCTGGGTGGCGGTGAAGAACGATTAGCAAAGCACCGTGCCAAAGGCAGACTAACTGCCCGCGAGCGTATTGGTGCGCTCTTAGATCCCGGCACTTTTCAGGAAACGGAAGCCTTTGTTGTGGGACGCCAGGATGAGTTGGGCGTCAGCGATGAGAAATATTTTACAGACGGTGTTGTTACTGGTTATGGTAAAGTGGATGGGCGTACGATTTATGTATATGCTCAAGATTTCACCATAATGGGGGGTGCTTTAGGTGAGATGCAGGGTCGTAAAATCTGTCGAGTGATGGATCTGGCAGTTCGCAGTGGTGCGCCAATCGTTGGTTTGATCGACTCGGGTGGCGCTCGTATCCAGGAAGGTATCTACAGTCTGGGTGGTTATGCTGAAATTTTCAAGCGCAACGCTCAAAATTCGGGCATTATCCCGCAGATCAGTCTAATTCTTGGACCGTGTGCAGGCGGTGCTTCTTACTCACCCGCTTTGACCGATATGATCATCATGGTTGAGAAACAATCGATGATGTTTTTGACCGGTCCAGAAGTGGTTAAATCGGTTACCGGCGAAATTGTGGATATGGAAAGTCTGGGAGGTGCAGCAGTTCATCTCAGCACCAGTGGTCTGGCACATTTCACGACCAAGAATGACAAGGATGCCCTCGCCCTTTGTCGTCTCATTTTGAGCTATCTACCTTCTAATAATGTGAGCAACCCGCCTTATGTTCCCACGGATGATGATCCGCAGCGCATGGATGAATCACTTAACGCCCTTGTTCCACAGGATCCGAGCGCTCCATACAGCATGAAAGAAGCCATCCTGAAGATCGTCGATCGGGACTCATTCTTGGAATTGCAGCCAACTTTTGCGCCGAACGCCATTATTGGTTTTGCGCGTATGGATGGACACACGGTTGGTATCGTTGCCCAAGAGCCGAGTGCAATGGCAGGTGTGATCGATATCGATGCCGCCGATAAAATGACGCGTTTTGTGCGTATGTGCGACTGCTACAATATTCCGTTGATAACCTTCGTGGACTCACCGGGCTTTTTGCCGGGCGTTGGTCAGGAACACCGCGGTATCATCCGCCATGGTGCGAAGTTGCTCTATGCATATACAGAGGCGTCGGTTCCGAAGATCAGTGTCGTCGTCCGCAAGGGATATGGCGGTGCGTATATCGTCATGAGCAGCAAGTATCTGGCTGGCGACATGAACTTTGCCTGGCCGAGTGCTCAAATCGCCGTGATGGGTGCTGAAGGGGCGGCTAATATCCTCTTCCGCAAGCAAATTGAAGCGGCGGCAGACCCGAAAGAAGAACGAGAGCGGCTGGTTAAAGACTATCAAGATCGCTTCCTGTCTCCTTACGCAGCGGCTGCGGCTGGCTTCATTGACGAGGTCATTGAACCGCGTGAGACGCGCGTAAAAATCATCGCTGCCTTGACAGCCCTGCGTGATAAATCGATGCCGGACTTGCCTCGCAAGCACGGGAATATGCCTTTCTAGCATGAACTGGATTCAGAGTGCGGTGCACTCTGAATCCGCAAATGAAAAGGAGCACAAAAAATGAGTGTACTTACGGCTTCCCTGATCATTACGGCGATAGGCATGGGACTTGTGTTTGTTGGGGTTCTATTGTTATGGGCGTTGATGGAAGGTATTGTGCGTTTGACAGCAGGCACAGATAAGGAAGAAGGCGAAAAAGAAGAATCGGAAGAAGTTAAGATACCGGGGCTGGATGTTCGCAAACAACGCGTGGCTGCCGTGGCAGTGGCGTTTGCACTTTCTGTCAAGCAAAGAATGGTTCGCCAGGCGGAACCGACAGAAGGAAATGCACTATCTGCGTGGCAGATGGTGCGTTACGCTTCTCGTCTAAGCCGCAGGGCAAGCTTGTTCAATCGCATGAAATAGACAGAGCACTTTGTCTCAAGATCAATTGAAACCAAAATAATATAATGAAGTGGATATTATGAAACTGAAAATTAAAATCGAAGACCAGACTTATGATGTGGAACTTGGCGACTTGAGTGCCAGACCGGTTCTTGCTACTGTGGATGGTGAGACGCTGGAAGTTTATCCTGAAGAGATGCAAAGCCACCTGGCTCCTGCCGCTTCTTTGGCGACCGCCGCGGTGGCTTCCGCACCGGTTGCTGATGTGGCAGTTCCTGCACCTGCCGCGGGTGGTCCCCGCGTGGTTGCCGCACCGATTCCCGGTACAATCGTTGGTATCAGTGTTCAGGTGGGAGATACAGTTCAGTTTGGACAAGAATTATGTACTCTCGAGGCGATGAAGATGAAAAATGCAATCCGCGCCACGCGGACGGGAAAAGTTGCCACCCTGCATATCTCAAAGGGCGACAAAGTCAAGCAGGGTCAGCCTTTGCTTGAATACGCGGATTAAGGAAAAAATAATGGATCCAACACTATTAATTAGTACCATCCTGAGTGGTTTTTCCTCTTTCACCTGGGGTAATGCGTTGATGATTGTGGTCGGCGTTGTCCTGATTGGCTTGGCAGTCATAAAGGAATATGAGCCGACACTATTGTTGCCGATTGGCTTTGGCTGCATCCTGGCGAATTTAGGAATGTCTGCTTATCAGGAAGGAGGATTTTTAAATGTCCTCTATAAAGCCGGGATTGAGACAGAATTATTCCCTCTGCTGATCTTTGTCGGTGTCGGAGCAATGATTGACTTCAGCCCTCTGCTGGCTATGCCGCACATGGTGTTGCTTGGTGCAGCGGGTCAGTTTGGCATCTACGGGACGCTCGTTCTGGCTGCCTTATTGGGATATAAACTTAATGAAGCAGCTTCTATCGGCGTCATCGGTGCAATTGACGGACCTACTTCAATCTACGTGGCGTCGAAATTGGCTCCGCATATGTTAGGACCGATCGCTGTGGCAGCCTATTCCTACATGAGTCTCATTCCAATTATCCAGCCGCCGATCATGAAATTAATGACATCCAAGAAAGAACGTATGATCCGCATGGAATATTCACCGCGCCCGGTATCTAAACGAGCTCTGATCTTTTTCCCCATCGTAGTAACTGTGGCTGTCAGTTTAATTGCCCCGGCAGCCGCACCGCTTATCGCAACCTTGATGCTCGGCAATTTGCTCAAGGTGTGTGGTGTGGTCGATCGTCTGAGTGATGCGGCTGAAAATGCCATTATCAATATCGCTACATTGTTTTTGGGATTGACGATTGGTGCGACCATGACTGCCGATAAGTTTATTAACCCGGCTACGCTAGGTATTTTGGTACTGGGCTTGCTCGCCTTTATACTCGATACGGTGGCAGGTTTGTTATTTGGAAAACTCATGTGTTTTGTCACCAGAGGCAAGATCAATCCTTTGATTGGTGCTTGCGGTATCAGCGCTTTCCCAATGGCGGGGCGTCTCTCGGCAAAAATGGCACAAGATGAAGATTTTGATAACTTTATCCTCATGCATGCATTGGGTTCCAATACAGCCGGACAATTGGGAAGTGTTGTCGCGGGCGGTTTGTTGCTGGCGATTGTCAACGGTATGCTGCCGCTTGTTCACTAAGCAAAATTCCAAATTTGTGAGAATAATCTTAAGCAAGGACGAAATACAATTTGTCCTTGCTTTTTATTAAGACATGAATTTATAACGTAAAATGACCTCTGTAATTTTTATTTTTTAATAGGTACAATAAGGATATGGATGAGACCAGTCTGCGGTTGCTTCTTTCGGATTTACCCATCCCGGTAATCCGTTATTATGAAACAATCCCATCGACAAACAGCGCGGCACTGGAATGGATGCAGCAAGTTGGAGTCGAAGGTGAAATTCCGGATGGTTCTCTCTTGGTTGCGAATGCGCAGACTGCTGGAAGGGGGCGTATGAACCGTCAATGGGTTACGGAGGCGGATGCAGGTCTAGCATTTACACTTGTATTTCACCCGTCACCCTTTGAGTTGGAAAGATTATCCCTTTTTTCGGGTTTGGCTGCTCTGGCAATCAGCCAGGTGCTTGAGAAATCATACAAGCTATCCTCTGCGATTAAGTGGCCGAATGATGTATTGTCAAACGGTTGTAAGATAGCAGGTATTTTGGTTGAGACTTCGTGGTTGGGAGATGTTATTGAAGGAATTGTGGTTGGAATTGGGATTAATATAACATCAGAATCTCTCCCGCCACCGGATATATTGCGATTCCCGGCGACTTGTGTAGAAGATATACTTGGTCAAAAGGTAGATAGTCTTGAAGTTTTACATTCCGTTCTCCGAGCTCTGTTTTTATGGCGCACAAGAATTGGCACGCTACAATTTATTCAGAGTTGGAATGAAAAACTTGCTTTTCGAGGGGAATGGGTGAATATTGAGCAGGCAGGGCAACCACCCATCACGGGAGTTGTTCAGGGTGTATCAGAGGATGGAAGTCTAATACTGCGAACGGAAAACGGGGTTGATGTCGAAGTTATGGTTGGAGATGTGTGTCTCCGCCCAAAAACCGATTTAATAAAGTGAGGATCATAATGCAGGATATTTTGGATGATGTTAAACGTTGGAATGGCGAGGGAAAAGAGATCGCCATGGCTACGGTGATTAACACGTGGGGATCATCGCCGCGTCCGGTTGGGGCAAAAATGGCACTGACCCTGGACGGGGGAATTTCGGGTTCCGTCAGTGCAGGCTGTGTTGAAGGGGCAGTTGTGGATGAAGGTATCAAGAGTATCAAAACGGGGAGATCCGCTTTGCTTCATTATGGCATCTCCGATGATATGGCGTTTGATGTGGGTTTGATGTGTGGCGGTAAAATCGATATTCTCGTTCGCCCGGTTAAGCGGGGTATTCTGGATGCATTGCTTGATGCTATCAAAATAAACCATCCAACGGCACTCGCCACTGTGATTCAGGGAGCAGAGTCTCTGCTTGGCAACGAAAAATTGGTTGTGGAAGATGGGGGTATCTTTGGTGAGATTGGTTCAGGTTGGGATGTCCAGGTTGAATCTGCTTTACGCCAGGCGTTAGCAGATGGTAAATCGCAGAGTATCCTGTTGTCGTCAACCCAATCTGCGGATGAAATAACTGTCTTTTTAGATGTCATGTTGACCCCTTTGACATTGATGGTGATTGGGGGTGTTCATATTGCCATCCCGTTGGTAACCATTGCCAAAACACTGGGGTTCCATTCGATTGTGGTTGATCCCCGAAAAAGGTTTGCGAATCAGGAACGATTTCCCCATGCTGATCAGATTATACAATCTTGGCATGAAGAAGCCTTTGCACTGGCTCCAATCACATCCTCCACTGCCGTGGCTGTCCTGGCGCATGATCCAAAAATTGATGATCCGGCTTTGATCGCAGCACTGAAAGGTCCTGCCTTTTATGTCGGTGGTTTGGGCAGCAAGCGTACCCAAGGATTGCGCCGCCAGCGGCTTCAAGAAGCAGGTTTAAGTGAGGAACAAATTAACCGTCTGCATGGACCGGTGGGATTGAATATCGGGGCAAAGACGCCTGAAGAGATTGCCCTTTCTATCATGGCGGAGATTATCCAGGTAAAAAATGAGCGTTAAGGGCATCCTTTGATTGGAAGGAAATAATTTCCAAGTTATTCGTTATTCACTTTTGTTTCCTTTTGTTTTTTCTCGAAGGATGATGTTTCATAATTATATGGTAAAATAATGAGGTTATGATACCGATTCCGCTAGGTAAGATAAAATTATTTATTCAGGAGTTAAACTATGGAATTTAATAAATCGAGATTTGCTCTGTTTTTTGGCAATCGTGGTTTCTTCCCAGCTTCTTTAATAGCGCAGGCGCGTGAAGAATTACCGCGATTGTTAAAGTCTTGGGGACATGAAGTCCTGATGCTGGATGAAAATGCCACACGCTATGGCGCAGTTGAAACTCTCCAGGAAGGGCAACGTTATGCTAACTTTTTACGAGAAAACTATGGCAAATTTGACGGTGTTATCTTATGTCTGCCAAATTTTGGAGATGAGTATGGTGCAGTCACGGCGTTAAAAGATGCCAATGTGCCCATCTTTGTTCAGGCTTATCCCGATGATCTTGATAAGATGTCACCAGCTATGCGGCGTGACTCGTTCTGTGGAAAAATATCGATCATGGATGTTTTTCAACAGTACCAAGTCAGATTTACGGCACTTAAACCCCACACGGTCGATCCTAAAAGCGCAACTTTCAAGGAAAATATCGAATACTTTGACCGCGTTTGCCGCGTGGTTGGCGGTGTGAAGGGAATGGTCGTAGGCGCAATTGGGGCACGCACAACCCCGTTCAAAACGGTCCGGATTGATGAGGTTGCTTTACAACGTCATGCTATTACAGTAGAGACCTTGGATCTGGCGGAGATCATCGCCCGGGTTAAAGCAATGCCAGCGTCTTCAGATGCTTATAAGGCGAAGAAAGAACTTCTCACGGGATATACTTCTTGGAAGGGTGTTCCTGAAGCCGCATTTGAATCGATCATCAAATTGGGTGTGGTATTGGATGAAATCATTGAATCCTACCAGATGGATGCTATTTCCATTCGATGTTGGTCCGAATTACAGTTGCAGTTGGGTATTTCACCCTGTGTGCTCATGGGAGAATTAAACAGCCGGCTTGTCCCTTCTGCCTGTGAAGTAGATCTTGGAAACGCGGTGATGATGCATGCCCTCGCATTGGCTTCTGGAAGCCCTCCCGCTTTATTGGACTGGAACAATAATTACAAAGATGAAGATGATAAGTGCATCTTGTTCCATTGTGGACCTGTTCCCAAGAATTTGATGACAGACGGTGGCAGTGTGGTCGATAATCCAATTCTGGCGACTTCATTGGGTGAGGGTTGTAGTTATGGTTGTCATGTCGGGCGAATCCAACCGGTGAAGTTCACTTTTGGCAGTTTGATGACCTCAGATGGAAGAGTTTCTGTTTATCTGGGTGAAGGTAAATTTACAACCGATCCGGTGCCAGCGGAATTCTTTGGTGTTGCGGGTGTAGCCCAGATCGATCGTTTGCAAGACTTGCTTCTGCATATCGGTCGGAAAGGTTACCGTCACCATGTAGCGCTGACCTCAAATTGGATACAAGAACCTCTCCGTGAGGCGCTTGAAAATTACTTGAACTTTAACGTGGAAATTCCGAACAAGAAGTTTATGGAGAAGTAGAGCAATATGTTAAAAACAGCCGAAATTATGAAAAATGCTTGTAAGTCAAAGGTGGTCATTCCAGCCTTCAATGTGCCTTATCTACCCATGGTCGAACCTGTAGTTAAGGCAGTCGTAGACCAGGACGCGTTTGCTCTGGTGGCAACTGCCCGTCCGGAATGGTTTAAGTTCGAGGCTAAAGGCCCCGTGGAAGTCTTCCAGGAATTTATGAAGTGGGAGAACCCGGCTTATGTCCGTATCCACCTTGATCATGTACCTGTAATCGATGAAGACGGAGAGCGAGTAGATTATGTAGCTACCATTCGCAAAGCTTTGGAGACGGGTTATCCTTCTGTAATGGTGGATGCCT
>JBAXBF010000070.1:0-12581 GCA_037142095.1 Chloroflexota bacterium | reverse complement strand
TCCAAGGACTGCTTCTTACCTTTTTTACCACCCTTATACTTCAAAGGCAAGTCGTCCTGGTCATGAGAACGCTCCATCGCTTTCCGTAAGGCGATTTCCATTGCGGTAGGAACATATTGTTCCTCTTCGGCTTCAGCAGCGGCGGCTTCCTCTGCCTGGCTGGCTTTCGCCTCAGCCATAGTCATTTCATCCGAACCTCTACCTTTTGGACGTCTGCCACCAGCAGGTTTCTCAACAGGAGGAGGGGGTTCCTGTAAAGCTTTCATACTTAATTTGATCTGCTTCTTGCGGCGGCTGACATTCAAGACTTTGACTTCAATCTCATCGCCTTCTTTAACGACATCCTCAGGACCCTTGATATATTCATGGCTAATCTCGCTGATATGCACCAAACCAGGTCGCTCGGCTCCAATATCAACAAATACACCATATTTTTCTAACCGGACAACTTTGCCCTTTATAACCATTTCTTCCTTGAGTTCGCGCCATTCAAGATCAAGCGGTTTAACCATCGTCAATTCAATGCGGTTCTTCTTTGGGAAGACTCTCCGCACCCAGACGTCAACGGTCTGCCCTACCTGAACAACATCTTCAACGCGGTTGATCGATTCCGCCTGAAGTTGAGATATATGCACGACACCGGGTATCCCTAAGCCAATGTCTACGATCGCTCCAGCAAGGGTTGTTTTGACAACTTTTCCAGAAAAGTGCGCCTTACGCTGAATGTCGTTTAAAGTATTATTTTCCGCCTGTGTTTCAGGCGCTGTGGTGATTGAGTCCATAAGTTATTCTCCCAATTTTCCCGCAGGATGCGGTACTCGATATAATATGATGATTCCGATTTGGACGTATAAATCCAGAAAGATTATTTTACCTCAAAAAAGCGGAATTGTCAAAGAAAATGACTGTGGAATTTTGGGTTTTCTCTTGATAAATCTTTATTTTCAGACTATAATCGGTTTGCGATAACGTTATACGATATTATACAACAAGATGATTCGTGATTTTTTCCTAAGTTTTATTCGTCTGCACATTTTATTTCATGCCAGCCATGAAGCGATTTTCGGATTGGATATAATCCGTGAATTAAAACGGCACGGGTAAAATCTCAGTCCAGGTACCCTTTATCCTATTCTGCATAGCCTCGAAACGAATCAATTTCTGATTAGCTATAGCGAGACTGTAAACGGGAAGATACATAAATACTACAGGACAACTTCGCTTGGCAAAGCAATATTAGAGGAGTCCATCATGAAAATTGATGAACTTTTGACTGAAGTCCGTCACGCTTAAGACGTTATTTTTACAATTAATATTATTTTAAGAGGTAATCATCATGACCAATCAACCTTCAAAGATGCGTCTGCGCGATCTGCCCCTCAATGTATGGGCAGTCAGTATTACAAGTTTCTTAACCGATATCTCCAGTGAAATGGTTATCAATATTCTGCCATTGTTCCTCAGTAATGTTTTAGGAATCAAGACGAACGTGATCGGTATCATTGAAGGTACAGCAGAAGCAACCGCCAGTTTATTGAAACTCTTTTCAGGTTGGTTATCGGATAAACTTCGCCAACGCAAATGGCTGGCTGTGCTTGGTTATGGCATTTCTGCTTTATCCAAACCATTCTTCTTTTTTGCGGACAACTGGGTACTGGTGGGATTGGTTCGTTGGTCAGATCGAGTTGGAAAAGGAATACGCACTGCTCCCCGCGATGCTTTGGTAGCCGATGCAATCGATGAACATCACCGCGGATTTGCCTTTGGTTTTCATCGAGCTGCAGATACTGCCGGAGCCATGATTGGTTTGATTGTCGCATTGGTGGTCATCTGGATTGCCCAATCAGGAAATCTGAAACTAAGCCGACCTACTTTCCAGACCGTTGTCCTAATTAGCCTTGTACCTGCTTTTTTGGCTGTTATATCCTTGATTATGATTGCAAAAGATGTGCCTGTTCTTAAACAACGTCCAATGCCCAAATTTGGTTTTAAAGGATTGGGAAAGCCCTTTATCGTTTTTCTATCCATCGTCAGCATCTTTGTCATGGGTAATTCATCGGATGCGTTCTTAGTATTACGTGCACAAGAACGCGGCTTGAATGTGATAGGCATCCTCGGCATGTTAATCACATTCAATCTAATTTATACCCTCACATCAACACCTCTTGGAGCACTCTCCGACCGGATTGGACGGCGCAAAATCATCGCATGGGGATGGGTATTCTATGCAATCGTCTACTTGGGTTTCGGATTAGCACAAACAGCTTGGCAGATATGGGGATTATATTCCTTATACGGGCTGTACTATGGTCTAACCTATGGAACAATGAACGCAATGATAGCTGATATCGTTCCAGCAGAACTGCGCGGTACGGCTTATGGAACTTATAATGCCGTTATAGGCATCCTGACCTTCCCGGCTTCCATCATCGCAGGAATTTTATGGGAAGGCGTCGGTAGCTGGCATGGATTAGGGGCACCTGCCCCATTCATTTTTGGTGGAACGTTAGCTTTTGCCGCTGCTATGGCAATGATGATTTGGAAGCCCGAAGAATTTCGGGTGAAAGGCTAATCTTTCAAATACTTTTGGACTTTTTCAATCAATTCATCTGAATTAATCGGCTTTTTAATAAAGTCCAAGGCTCCTAATGCAAGAGTCTCTTGGCGGTCTTCTTCGTCATCTAATGCACTCAAGATGATGATCTTATCATCTTTCATCACCGGATGTTTCTTAATTTCACGGAGAAGGTCAAATCCATCCAAGCCAACCATCAATAAATCAAGCAAGATCAGATCAACTTGTTGAGTTTCCTGTAAATATTTTAAAGCGTTTTCCCCTGAATCAACCAAAACCACTTCATAACCCTGGAGGCTCAACGTATGCTGAACAAAATTGCGAGCAAATTTCTCATCATCAACAACCAATATTCGCTGCCGGTTTTGATCAGATGCGGATGATGCTCGCATTAAAATATTTGACTCTCCCATAAAACACCTCCCAGGTTAAACCTATGTAATTCGTTTGAGGTTGAATTATTTAATATTTCACTTGCCTGGATTCAGAACAAACCTTTTAACAGTTACTCCATGTTATAATTCTTTTATGTATCGATGGATAAAGCTATTCCTTCTTCTTTGTGTAATAATGATCATCTGTTTAGTCGTTTATTATACCACACCATTTATCCAAGAACGTTTGGCATGGCGCCTGGATTCACTACGTGCTAGTCTAAAATACATGATCAACCCACCTGAACAAATTGTCTTTATCCCTACCCAAACAACTCCGCAGCCTGAATTTATGATTACAATTAGTCTAAATTCTCAGACACCAACTCCTAAGCCAACACAATCCAGTCAAACTGAAATAACAACTCACGTACCCCAGAAGACTATTCCCCCTTCACCATCTTTTACACCAACAGAAACCCCAACATCTCTCCCACCGGCTAAGTATTTGGTAGGTATTATTCATGAGTATCAGAAATGGAACAATTGCGGTCCTGCTAACGTGGCTATGATGCTCTCTTTTTGGGGCTGGCAAGGCACACAAAAAGATACTGCCGCTTTTCTTAAACCTAATCCACGCGACAATAGCGTCATGCCAGATGAAATTGTACATTTTGTCAATGAGAAAACAGAATTGCGTTCCTTCTGGCGTCCAGGTGGAGATTTATCTCTGCTCAAACGAATAATTGCGGCTGGATATCCTATCCTCGTGGAAAAAGGATTGGATCATGGTAAGGATGGCTGGATGGGACATTATGAAACCCTCAATGGGTATGATGATAACAAAGCAGTTTTCATCGCTCAAGATTCTTTCATAACCCCTGACCTTTCGGTTCCATATGTCCAAATGGAAAGAGATTGGCGCGCTTTTAATAACATCTTCATTGTGATTTATCCGGTTGAGAAAGAAGAAGAAATCATAAAATTAGTAGGACTATCGTGGAACGCAGAAAACAGTTTTCGCAACGCAGCCCAAAAAGCATTAGTAGATACTCAAAACCTCTATGGACGCGATCTACTTTTCGCATGGTTCAACCTGGGCAGTAATTTGACTTTGTTGAAAGATTTTTCTAATGCAGCATCAGCTTACGATAAATATTTCATGCTATACTCTCAATTATCCCCAGATCAACGTCCCTGGCGAATGATGTGGTACCAATTGGGTCCCTACGAAGCCTATTATAATACTCAGCGCTATAATGACGTCATAGCCCTCTCAACTGCAACACTTAGCATGATGAACGAAAAACTACACGAGGAAACCCGTTACTGGCGTGCCTTATCTAAAGAGAAAATCGGTGATACCAAAGGGGCAATCACCGATTTACAAACTGCTATTCAACTAAATCCAAATTTCAAACCTGCAATTGAAGCTTTAAGCGATCTCACAAACAGCGCTACCCCTCAATAACCGTCCTACACCTCCGATTTATTTTACTCCCACAAATTCACAACGAAGCGCTTGTGGCTGCATCCATAAACTTTTGAATTGGATTACAAGGCTGTTGAACTCAGATGGAGTGGTTTCTGAAGCTGGCAGCAATCGTTCAGTTAAGCGATCTACAGTGGACGCAAAGTTATTGGGATAAGAGATTACTTCGTTACGACGCTCGCAAATAGCACGCATTAATTTTGCCTGATTAGCGAGTGGTTCAGGTGACTTTTCGAACAGGTTATACTGAAGTACTTGATCTCCCTTAATCCAATTGCCATCAATCCTTACCCCTTCTAGTGATGCAACGGTTTGCACCCAATCATTTTGATCGAGGATGAGGAGCGTATTCCATTCAATTCGATACTCTTTTTGTAATTCAATAAGGAAAGAATCCCTTGGCTTTTTATCCATTCCAAGCTGAAAAGATTCGGCAACTTGAGCATGCTCTTTATTGGTATCTTTTGATTGATATAAAGGGAACCAATATACTTTCTCTAAGGATGGATGCTTTACCATCAGCCAAACAGAATTTAGATTTGCTTGGGAAGGTTCAGTCAATTTATCCACATCAATCAAGAGGGTTTTTATCTCTAATGGACCTACATCATCTCCTGAGCTGGCTGGAATAAAAACACCGGGAAGTAATCCAAGATTTGATCCACCCTTTGCCGATGAACCGGATCGAAATCCAACCCATAAACAAATAGTAATAACAGCAACGATCACAAAGAGGCGGCGACGCTTCACCATATTCACCTCACCCAAGATCCACACATATACCCTGTACTAAAGGCGACTACACCCAAAAATACCACAATAATAGGGAACCATGCTTGCAGTTTACCATCCAATATATCGTTGAAAAAAGAAAGCACATAACGCCCAGGATCAAAGAGTAATAGAACCATTTTCTTCACAAACCATGAGTGATGCATCAAGGGTGTAAATGCCTTCCAAAATCGTAATTCAGCAGATTGAAGATATGTATTTTGCATAAATCCTCTAGTTATCGAGATGTAGAAATCCGCAGGATTTTTCCACTTTGATCTGCTACGACCCGAACGCGACGTGGAATTGACTTGCCTGATGGAGCATGGGCAGTTCCTTGATAAGTTATAACAAACGTGGGCTCCATAGAGACCGTCTTTGCCTGCATAATAGATTGCTGTTGTACAACTGGTTGACTACCGTCAACCTCCGGAAAACGGCGGTAAATTTGCTTTGTTATCATTTTTATGGACTCTTGATCCAAGATCATCATTTCCTCTCAGTCAGACAAATTCGACTTATTTGTCTATGGTAATATCTCATTTATAATAATGACTTGTCTTGACCAATCATTACCGGGCAGTAGTCTGCTCACGTAAACGCATATCGCGCCGCCGCCTTAGAAAAGCGGGAATATCTAAATTTTCTGAGGTTAAGATAGAAGTGGATTCGATAGTTGAAGTTTGCTTTGAATTAGATTTCCACTCGACAGCTTCCTCGGTTACAGAATAAGATGAGATAGGCAGTGAATTCAGAGGCATCTTGACAGGAATAGGTACAGCCACTTGCGGTTGAGGAAGGTTTTCCATCACCGGACGATAAGCCAACTCGGGTCTTGCTTGAGTTATCTTTTCAGATCCCGGTAAAACATCTTCAAGTGTTCTTGCGCCAATACCAGTAACAATCAATATTACCTGGGCACGATTACTCATTCGGTCATCATTTACAACACCCATGACAATATCCAGACCAGCCGTAGCTTGATCTTGAAGATATGAAAAAGCATTTGTTACTTCATGGAAGGAAAGGTCTTGCCCACCCGTAAAGTTCACCAAGATACCTTGAGCATGTTCCAGGCTGACACTTTCTAATAAGGGATGTTTCAATGCATTTTGGACTGCCTGCATGGCTTTATCGTCACCTTCGCCCTGCCCAATAGCAAGGAACGCCCCCCCACCCATTTTCATTAACCGCTTAATATGAGAAAAATCTACGTTGATTAATCCAGACTCAGTGATCAACTCTGTAACACCTTGAACAGCCTGACGAAGCACATCATCAGCAATCCGGAAAGCCAGATCGATCGTCATATTCCCACCCTTCACTTCGAGCAAACGATCATTAGATATAGCTATCAGAGTATCAGTATGCGGTGTAAGTTTCTTAACACCATCTGTAGCATTTTTCTGCCTGCGACCCATTTCAAACGAGAACGGTGTAGTTACAATTCCAACCGTGATCGCCCCAATTTGTTGAGCTATGGCTGCTGCAACCGGTATTGCCCCCGTGCCTGTTCCACCACCCATTCCAGCCGTTAAAAATACCATATCTGCGCCTGCAAGCGCAGCCTTAATTTCTGCGGCACTTTCCAACGCCGCTGACTCACCAATATCTGGTCTACTCCCAGCGCCAAGTCCGCGCGTGAGTACTGGACCCAATTGCACTTTGACTGGAGCAAGCGAGGTTTGTAGAACTTGACGGTCTGTATTCGCGGCGATGAAGTCCACCCCACGCAAACCAAGTTCGATCATACGGTTTATGGCGTTACAGCCACCGCCACCTAAACCAATCACTTTGAGAACGGGTTTGTGGAAATATTGGTCCGATTGAATTGTGCTAGAAGTAGGTATAGAGACCATATTGAAACCTCACTTTATATCAAAAATTGGTTCAGAAGTAAATCAAAGTTCAGAAAGGAATGATGCAAGTTCCATACCCGAACCACTTAGGACAACCACTTTACTCCCAGAAGCGCGTAACTGCTCAAGGAGCAACAAAGGGACTTTGTGCTCATTTTCAAGAACCGTGACCTGAGAAGCCAAGGCAGCTTCCTCAATGGAAAAACCGATGGTCATATTATGCTTCTTTACAAAAGGGTAAATTTTTTCAATGGACAAATCTATACTGCCATTTTCATTTACAGGTAATAAGAGATAACGAGCAATCGGATGATTCTGTATCTCAGATACATAATTTTGCATCGACGAACTTTGTTCTTTTCCCAAGGTTATTTCTGGTAAGGAAGAGGAAGATATTTCTTCTTTAGAAACCTTTTGCGATTTGGTTGGTAACAAATCCGGCGCGGTCGATGTGCCAGAGCGTAATTGACGGATAACACCTACGATAGGCGAAGCCTGCCCACTAGGTAAATACCATGCCTGAGGAACTTGCGAATCTCCTTCGCTTGCAGAAAGTAACCAAAAATTACACGCCAGAATATCTGGAGCCATTCCATCCAAGAACATCGTTTGAGGTATATCTGCAATATATTGAAGTAATGCAACATTCCTTTGGACATTGTCGAGCGGTGGTTGTGCTTTCAGCCCTAACCCATTATCCACAAATAATCCAGGACTACCAACGCCGAATAAAATCATCGGTAAAGACTTACCAAGAACTGCTTTTACGATTGTGCGATACCAATCAAAGATACAAAAGCCGCGCTGATCTTGATCCTGCGCAGGAGTATAGTAAGGTCTAGATCCAGGCCAGCGCTCAGGTCCGCCTGCCCCCCAATCCAAAGGACGTATCCCACTAGCAGCATAAGCTCCCACGATTAATTTATCTATCAAGGCGGTCTTGCCGCGCCGCTGAAGGCTCTGCAGTGCACCGCGTAAAAAGGCAGTATCCCAATAGTCACCTCCCGGTTCAAGTGGTGAGAATACAGGATTCAAGTTGAATTCTATTATTAATTCAGCGAAAGGAATAAAGCGATCAAGAAATCGTTCTACCAGGTCAGTCTGCGCCCAAGTGGTTGCTGGCCAGGATTGACGGCTGTTTGGACGATCAAATAAGGTTATATAACGAATTCCCCAACGACTGTATGCTTCTATCAAAGGTCTGATATCTTGTAAAGCAGGCATAGGGTCCATTGGTATTGCAAAATGCAAGATTGGTTCAATCCCTGCATCGATAAGACCACGGATAAAATCTTCTGGGATAGCTCGATCAGCAGGAGCATTGAGTGTAAGCCATGCGATCCCCAAAGTTTTTAATTCCGGTAACCAGGCGAGTAAATCCGTTTGCCGGTAATGGATGGTATCCGGAAAGTAATGTAATCCAAAGCGTTGATTCGGTTGCGTTAATATCGTCATATCCTAGGAACCTTCTTTCCTTCTATAGGTGTCTCGCAATATAGATGCAAGAGGTATGCCAACGAACTTAATATTTACGTAATCATAAATCTTGTAACTTTATGAAAAATATATAACGCTACTTTTATTGCGAATTAAAATCCAGTATTCATAATATAGAGATTTCATGCTATAATCTTTATAGATCATGGTACTTGTAACTGGTGGCACTGGCTTCATTGGGCAAGCACTTACAACTTACCTCGTTGAATCGGGTCAAGAGGTAAGAATATTGATCCGCCCCTCGCGGAAAACGCCGAATCTGCCCAAAGGTATACCCGTTGAAGTCGCTGTAGCCAGCCTTAAGGATGAGCGCGGCCTTCGTGCAGCAATGATAAATGTAAATTCCGTTTATCATCTTGCCGGAGCCGAAAGAAGAGGCATCTATGAAAGCCTTCTGGAAGACGACATTCTTGGTACTCAAGCAGTGGCAACCGCTGCGGCTGAAGCAGGCGTGGATAGATTATTCTATCTCAGCCACCTCGGAGCAGAACGGGCATCCGCGTTTCCCGTTCTCAAAGCAAAAGCAATCGCCGAAGAATACGTTAGGCGTAGCGGTGTCGACCATACAATTATCCGATCTGCTATTGTCTATGGACCTGGTGATACATTCACAACGCGTTTTGCCTGGCTTGCTTACCGCCTGCCTTTCATATTTCCGCTACCCGGAGATGGCAGGACAAAATTGCAACCAATCTGGATTAATGACCTGGCAACCTGCCTGGTCTGGGCGCTCTATGAAGATAGCACTCGCAACCAAACGTACGATATCGGTGGAGGAGAATATTTCACCTTCGCGCAGATTATCCAAATCCTTATGGAAAAAATCGGTATTAAACGTAACTTTATTCAAGTTTATCCTCCCTATTTACGTGCTTTAATCATCTTTATGGAAAGTATCTTACCCAATTTCCCTTTCTCAATATTCTGGCTTGATTATTTGGCGGCTAATCGAACTTGCTCGATAGATACGTTAACGCGTGTCTTCCATATCATCCCAACTCAATTCACAAAGAACCTCGATTATCTCCATTCTATAGATTGGAAAAAGTCGCCACGATTTACCCTTGATCAAAAAATAAAAGACAAAAAAAGGAGATAGTAAAATGCGAATATATGACATTTCATTAGGTATTTCATCTGCTCTGCCGACCTGGCCAGGAGATCCCAAGATTCACCTTGAACAGGTTAGTAAGATTTCTGAAGGACACGCGTCGAATATTACAAAGATCGAGATGAGTGCCCATACCGGCACACATATTGATGCACCCTATCATTTTATTGAAAGCGGAATGACTGTAGATCAAATTCCTCTCAAGGTGCTTACCGGAAGAGTTTATGTTTTACATCTACCGGATGTATCTCTTATTACTGCTGATATTCTTAAGGAGACCACGCTTCCGCCACGAACGCGGCGCATCTTATTCAAGACGCGGAACTCCGATAATTGGGTAAAAGATAACGCGGAATTCGAAAAGGACTTCGTTGCTCTTAGCCCAGACGGAGCACAATATCTAGTGGATCGCAATATATGTCTGGTCGGTATAGATTACCTATCCGTAGCACCTTTCCTTGATCCAACCCCAACCCACGAAATATTACTTAAGGCAGGCGTGGTAATCGTAGAAGGACTAAATCTTTCGAAGATAAAACAGGGACGGTATTCATTCTATTGCCTTCCTCTTAAAATAACTGGGGCAGAGGGCGCACCTGCACGCGCTATTCTTATTGGAGCATAGGTAATTGGTACCTAATGATCTGTGACTTTATGATTATTCATCTAGATTAATAATCATAGCATTTTTCAGGAGGAAGATATGGCTTTTCAATTGATATGTTCCGCTTTTAAAAACGGCGAAATAATACCGATTAAGCACACTTGCAACGGCAAGAACAGCTCTCCTGCTTTAATTTGGACAGGGATGCCCGAAAACGCCAAAAGTTATGCTTTAATCTTAGATGATCCAGACGCACCCTCGGGTACCTTCGTCCATTGGGTTTTATTTGATATTCCTGCCTATTGTACGAGTCTACCTGAACATATTGAGACCTCAGCAAAAGTGCCAGGAATAGGTACGCAAGGAATCAATGATTTCCGGCATATTGGATACGGAGGACCTTGCCCACCCCATGGGCAACCCCACCGTTACTTTTTTAAACTATATGCTCTCGATATTGTGATAAATCTTAAAGCAGGTGCAAGCAAATCAGAACTTGAGATGGCGATGAAGGAACACATTCTTGCCAAAGCACAAATCATGGGAAAGTTCTCCCGTTAAGGAATAGGGAATGATATTTCACAAAATCCTTATCATTATCGCCATTTTTACTTCACAAATACTAACCGGCTGTATATCAAGGTCATCTACTCCGCAACCGGTTAAACAAACAGAAAGTTCCCAATCTATCTCAGGCAAAACGACTGCGGTACTGGCGAAGTGGACAGCTTCTCCGGTACCGCCCACAATTGTAAAAGCAATGCCTCCGGTTATCCCTACAACAACTGCAGATAAAATAAAATTTGAGATAAGCAGCCCGGCATTTAAATCTTACAACCCTATCCCTATCGAATATACATGTGATGGCAAGGATATGTCTCCACCTCTGGCATGGCGTGGTGTACCAGATGGTGTAAAAAGTTTTACGCTCATTGTTGATGATCCAGATGCTCCAGGTGGTACATGGGTACACTGGGTTTTATATAATATCCCCCCTAATCGAACCGACTTACCCGAATTGGTACCGTCAGGTGAAACAGTTGAAGGTATTGGTGTCCAAGGTAAATCCAGTTTTGAAGAGGTCAAGTATGGTGGACCCTGTCCACCGCTTGGAACGGCAATGCACCATTACAACTTTACACTGTACGCCCTGGATACACGTCTGTTTCTTCCACCCGGTGCATCCAAAGCAGATATCCAAAAGGCGATGAAGAATCATATCATCAACCAGGCGGAAATTGTCGGCACGTATCAGCGTGAGATCAAGAAAAAAGGGAGTTGAGGAAACTAATCGTTCTGCCTCGTGAAGGCAGCTCTATAATCCTCTAAGAATAACGGTTCAAAATCGATCGAACCTGTCCATAATACCCTGAACCAAATAAGTTCAAGTGATTGAGCAAATGGTACAGATTATAAAGAGAGAATCTTTCACGCCACCCGGCAGATAAAGGACGGACTTCCTGATAAGCACGATAAAATTCTTCTGGGAATCCGCCAAACAAAGCCGTCATTCCTAACTCAGCTTCTGCCCAGCCATAGTACGCTGCGGGGTCAATCAGAACGGGTAATCCATTTGGTCCAGAAATCGCATTGCCACTCCACAAATCGCCATGAATCAACGAAGCAGGCTGGACAGGAATATAACTCGCCAGCCGAACAGCAATTGAATCCACACTTTGGATATCTCTCTTTTCCAACAAACCTTGTTTATGAGCCAGACGCGCTTGGAAGATTAAACGATACTCGCCAAAAAAATTATAACCATTCTCTGTCCAGGGATTCAATTGTGGCGTGCTCCCGATATAATTATCATGGTCAAAGCCAAATTGCTCACATGTATGATTATGCAAAGCTGCCAACCGGTGCCCGAAGACTTGCCAATATGAAGCACAACGCGGAGTAGATGGTATATCTTCCAAGAGAATAAAATCTTCGCCAAATAAATGAACAACCGGCACACGTAGTCCATCATCTGTAGAAATCTCTTTCAAACCTTCCGCTTCGAGACAGAACATATTTTTAGGTGTACAGGAATTTGTCTTCAGAAACAGAAACTTACCAGAAGATGTTTCAATACGCGCCCCTTTATTGATACATCCTCCACCTACGGAATGGATGGCAGAAATAGTACCATAGCCATTTTGAATACACCATTCCTTAACTACATTTGGGATCATATAGTTCTCTTAATTCTAATAAATGACACCGGATATTACACAATTCCGCGTTCAATAGCGGATAATAATCCTTTACAAGATCTTTCTATAATCGAATAAACATCGTTGAAATCACTGAAAC
>JBAXBF010000069.1:0-12615 GCA_037142095.1 Chloroflexota bacterium | reverse complement strand
ATCCCGCCATCCTGGTCGCCACCCTGGGCAGTGAGCCGCAGGTGGTCACGGCTGCTCTGGAACTGCTGCGCCAGCAACAGCAAAACATCGAAAAAGTGATCGTCCTGCACACGGTCGCCCCGCACACACCGATCGCCGCCGCCGTGGAGACATTGCAGCGGGCATTCAAAGAGCCGCCCTATGCCGCCGACATGCAGAGCGAATTGATCCCCATCATCGATGAGCAAGGCAACCCGTTTGCGGATGTGGAAACACCGCAGGCGGTCGAGCGCGCTTTCCGTCTGTTGTACCGCTGTGTCTGGCAGGAGAAGAAGCGCAACCGGCACATCCACCTCTCACTGGCGGGCGGGCGCAAGACGCTCAGCGTCTTTGCCATGGTCACCGCCCAACTGCTCTTCGATGAAGGCGATTGCCTGTGGCATCTGTATTCCGGCGGCGACTTTCTCAACAGCAAACGCCTGTTTCCTGCGGCGGCGGATGATGTGCATCTCATCCCCATCCCGGTGCTGCTGCGCTCGTACATCACCCCGGCGCTGACCCATCTGCACGACATCTCCGATCCTTACGAAGCCCTGGAACACATCCGCAGCCTGGAACTGGAGCAGAAATCCGAACGCGGGCACGACTTTGTGACACGCCATCTGACCCCGGCCGAGGCGCACGTTACCGCCATGCTGGTCAAAGAAGGCTTGTCCAGCGCCGAGATCGCCAGCCGACTGTGCAACTCACACCGCACGGTGGAGAACCACCTGCGGGCGGTCTGCCAGAAAGCAGCGGTGCATTGGGACATGCCCTCGGTGAACCGCATGCAGTTGATCACCCTGCTGGGGGTGTATTATGCCGTGTCGGGAGGAAATGAGTAGTTTTACGCAGGTGTAGAAAGGATGAATATGGTAAAAATCATTAGGTTGAAAGCAAGCGATAGCAAGAGGAGGTTTCATGAAAGATCAAGTATTTAACGCCGCGCTGGCGGGACTACTGCATGATATTGGGAAGGTGATCCAACGTGCCCGGGTGGACCCCTGGAAAGCTGCGGAAGGGACGGAAGGGGAAGGTCAACCGGTGCATGCCAGCTATTCCATCCAGTTTGTGCAAAACTATGTGCCCCAAGCATACCAGTCGGCTGCCCTGGCGGGAACGTACCACCATCACCCCGAGAAATCGCATGCGCAAGACCCTTCGTTGAGTATGCTGGTCTCGCTGGCAGATAGACTCAGCGCCGGTGAACGCGAGCGAGATGAGCCTGAAGATAAGCAGGATAAACCTCAGCAGTTAATCACCATCTTTGACCGGATTAAAGATGCTGGGCAAAAAGAATATCATTACCTGCCTTTACAACCGCTGGCGCTGCAGAAATCCAGCCTTTTCCCGGATAGGCGTCTGGAAGGTAAAAAGCAGGGCGATCGATATGAGAATTTGAAAGACCTGCTTGTCTCCTCTTTCAAAGAAAACGACTCGCAGAACCCGCAAACCTATCTGGAAACATGCCTCTCGATTCTACAACGCTGCACCTGGTGTGTACCCTCGTCTTACTATTATGACTTGCCGGATGTGTCTTTATACGATCATGCGCGCATGACAGCCGCGCTGGCAGTCTGTCTGTTGGATTTCGAGGCAGGCAAGATCAAAACTATGCGGGATGTCGTTACGCGTGCCTTCCAGGACAAGGCGCAACAGGCGAAGGATGAACAGGTTCTCGGCGAACCGGTGGCGCTGCTGGTGGGCGGGGATATTTCGGGCATCCAGAATTTTATTTATACGCTTTCTTCAAAGCGGGCTGCCCAAACGCTGCGCGGGCGTTCTTTCTACCTGCAGTTGTTGACCGAAGCCGTGCTGCGCTACGTGCTGCGCCAGTTGGATTTGCCTTACACGAACGTGATCTATTCCGGCGGAGGGCATTTCTTCCTGCTGGCGCCGCTGAGCGCGGCTGACAAACTGAAGGATATCCAGCGCTATATCACCCACACCCTGCTCGAGCATCACGGCAGCGATTTATATCTGGCGGTCGGCAGCGCCGAAGTGCCGGTGGGTGGTTTCAAAGCCGGTAAATTCCCCACCTATTGGGCGGAGATGCACGCTCAGCTTGCCATGGCAAAACAGCACCGTTATACCGAATTGGGAAATGAACTCTACGAACAGGTTTTCAAACCGCAAGGACACGGCGGCAATGCCGAAAAAACCTGCTCGGTGTGCGGGGAAGAAAAGGATCATGTAGAAAAATTCAAAGATGAAGAAGCGCAAGATAATAAGATTTGCGGATTATGTTTTTCCTTCTTTGAGCAAATCGGCAAAGAACTGCCGCACGTACATGCGATTAAACTGGGCTTGGGGGATGCCGGAAAGATAAAAGCGGGCACGGCAATGGACGTTTTGGCAGCCTTCGGCATGGCGGTCTCTTTTGATGAGAAAGATAATTTTTCCCGCAGTAAGGTTCCCAATATTCAGCGGGCTGTGCAGTGGATTCTGGATGACATCCAACCGCCTGCGCATGGGTTGGAGTTGCCTGTGTCTCCCTTATATCGTTATACGGTGAACCAGATTCCGTATGACGAAAAAGGGAGAGAGACAAAAACCTTCGACGATCTTCAGAAAGAGGTGCGCGGCGGCTTCAAGCAATTAGGCGTCCTGCGCATGGATGTGGATTACCTGGGTGATTTATTTAAGACCGGTCTGACGATCAAGAAGAAAGACAAGGAAGAAAACATCGCCACTCTGGCGCGCCTGTCCACCCTGAGCTTTCAGACTTCTCTGTTCTTTGAGGGTTGGGTAAAGCAACTCTGCGAGACGGGCGATTATAAAAATGAAGTCTACGCGGTCTATGCGGGCGGAGACGACCTCTTCCTGATTGCGCCCTGGGATCTCGTTCCCAAACTGGCGCTGCAGATCCGTAGGGACTTCCGCGAATATGTCGCCGGAAATTCAGCCATTCACCTCAGCGGCGGGATGGCATTTATCGGCGGGAAATACCCGATCTACCAGGCAGCCGATGACGCCGGGGATGCCCTGGACGATGCCAAGCATATCGACAAAGACGCGCTCCTCTTTGAAGGCAAGAACGCCTTTCATTTCCTGGGTCATGCCTGGAAATGGGATGTGTTTGAAAAGCTGGATGGGAAATTTGAACGCCTGCTGAAGATCGTTCAAAAGAAAGGCGACGGCGAAGAGGCAGGCTTGGGAGGTTCGCAGTCGATCCTGCAACTTTTACAGAACCTGGCACGCCTTGAAGGGGATAAGAAACGCAGCTTAAAGAGTCGCCGCGTTTGGGGTCCGTGGATGTGGCTGGGAGACTATATGCTTTTCCGGATGAAGAAGCAGAATGAGAAAAATGAAGCGCTGGCGCGGGAATTTGATGCTATTTTAGAAGACCTGCGTAAGGATATGTATCTGGAAATTGACCAGTGGGGTACGGCGGCGCGCTGGGCGCAGTTGTACGTAAGAAAATAAAAAAACAGATGAAAAACAGAAAGGTTTCTAAGTTATTTTATCAGGAGGTAATACATGGATATTAATATTCACTCGATCATGACCGCCGATGAAAGCGGCGAAGGGATGGTTACGTTTGCCAGGAATACAGCGAAAAGCCTGGTGACCAATAATTTAACCCGCAGCCAGATACGCAATATCTTCTCCGAAGTGCGCCAGATCGAAGCTGTTTGGGAAAAAGCCGATTCCACCGCTAAGGAAGCAGCCCTGCGGCGGCTCAACATGCTCAAACCGAAGCTGGCTTACCAGACCGCGCGCACTTCCAGTATGGAGTTGCTGCAAAGGACTTTATCGGATGCCATCGATGAGGTTACCAAATCCCAGGCGGAGAAGCGCGATCAAACTTTTAAGCGCTTCATGGAACTATTCGAAGCGATTCTGGCTTACCACCGCGCTGAGGGTGGTAGAAATTAGAGGAATGAAAGGAGTAAAAAATGGGTGACATTAAACTTTCGGGAAGAATAATCATCAAGGCTATTATCGAAGCCAAAACTGGTTTGCACATTGGCGGTTCTGGCGGTGGGTTGGAAATTGGCGGAATTGATAAAGCCGTCATTCGCGATCCTCTGACGAATTACCCCTATATTCCGGGCTCCAGTCTGCGGGGCAAGATGCGTTCGCAGTTGGAAAAATATCTCGGTCTGCCGCAAAATAACCGCATCGGCAGGGTGAACATTCACACCTGCAAAACCGCCGCCGAGTACGACGCCAAAGGCGGCTGTCCGGTTTGCCATATCTTCGGCGTTCCCGGTGAGGTGGAAGCCTCCGGTTCCACGCTGCTCCTGGTGCGGGATGCTATCCTGACCGAGGAGAGCGCCGAAAAACTCGACAAAGCGCATACTGACTTTTCTTACACCGAACTCAAAACCGAAGTGGCGATTGACCGGGTTACCTCCGCCGCCTCACCGCGCAACCTGGAACGCGTGCCCGCCGGAGCAAAATTCGGTCCGGTCGAGCTGGTCTTCAACATTTACGGCGCAGCCGATGTCGAGCGCTTTAAGTACATTCTGGATGGGTTGCAGCTTGTCGAAGATGATTATCTGGGCGGCTCCGGCTCACGCGGCAGCGGCAAAGTCCAATTTTCCATCACCAAGGTCGCAGTCCGCTCCAGTAAGGATTACATCAACGAAATAGAATATGCCAAAGCGGAGGAGACGATCACCGTCCAACAACTCGCCCAGGACAAGAGCTTCTTGAATTGGCTCCGCGAAAAGATCCAGGCGGATTAACCACAATGAAAGCCGAGATCTGGCATATCATTGGAAAGGGATTTCACTTCGGCAGGCATGGGCTGGGGCAGGAGGAAAGCGGTATCCATTTGACTTCGGATACCCTGTTCGCCGCGCTGGTTTCCCGCCTGGCGGAAGTGCAGGGCAGCGCGGCTGTGCAGCCCTGGATGGACCAATTTATTCAATCCCCGCCGCTCTTTGTGCTTTCCTCAGCCTTCCCGCGCGCCGGAGAGGTGCGCTTTTTCCCGGTGCCGCTGGGCAGATTGGAAAAAAAGAATGACGGCGGAAAAGAAGAAGTCCATATGAAGACGTTAAAACGGGTGCGGTACGTATCTGAAAAAACGTTTCAAAAAATCATCGCGGGCGAATCGCTCAACAGCCTGATCCAATCCGGCTGCCTGTTGCAAGGCGGGCAGGTGCTGCTCGTCAAAGAGGAAATGCCGCTCTTACCGAAAAAGATCGCCGCCGAGGAGCAGCCCATCTGGCAGGTGAACACCCGCCCACGGGTTACAATCGGCAGAGTCGATTCGACCTCGAATATCTTTTTTACCGGATGGACTGCCTTTAACCAGGATTGCGGTTTATGGTTTGGCGTGCGCTGGCTGCGAGAATCGGACGAAGCAAAAAAGACGCTGGCGACCTTGCTGGCAGACCTGGGCACAGCGGGCATCGGAGGCGACCGCAGCAGTGGTTTTGGAGATGCGCTCTTTGAAAAACAAGCTGCTGGCTGTATGCTGCCGGATGCCGCCGCTTCCCGATGGGTGACCTTGAGCCATTACTTACCGGCGCAGGATGAAAATAATGCCCTGCTGGATAAACAGGCTGCGTATAGTTTGGAGACCGTCGGCGGTTGGATTTATTCTCCAGCCAGTAAAAACCAGCGCCGCATCAGCGTGCGCATGCTGGCGGAAGGATCGGTGTTTGGCAGTCTGGAGAAAGATGTGCCCGGGCAGTTGGTGGATGTTCAGCCTGTTTATGAAGGGCTGAAGCCGTTGGGACATCCGGTCTGGCGTAATGGTCAGGCATTTGCCGTCGGGCTAAATACAGGAAAAGAGGAGGCATGATGGCTGTTTATTCGTTGAAGATTACGACCCTTTCTCCCCTGCACATCGGAGACGGCAACGAACTGCGACAGGGGTTTGATTTTATGGTGCAGGGCAATAAGACTTACCGCCTGAATGAGAACGCCGTTCTGGAAAAGAAACATGATAAATTAAAACCCAGTCCGCAGGGTGTGTATCCGCTGCCGGGTAACCTATTGGTCGAGCAGGACTATAGCAACCCGGAATTTTTCCGCTATATCCTGCCCGGGATTCCGCGTTCAAGGAGAGCCGACGCACGTTTAAAAACCTGCACTAAGGATGTATATGACCGCCCGTATATCCCGGGGTCTTCGCTCAAAGGCGCGCTGCGCACGGCTCTGGCATGGACAGGCTGGCAGGAGGTGAATCCTCAGCTTGACCGTTCTGCGATTGGCAGAAACCGTTTCGGGGCAGGGCAGACGCTGGAACGCCGAATCTTTGGCGATAATCCCAACCATGACTTGCTGCGTGCGCTGCAGGTCAGCGATTGCAGCGGGGTGCAAAAACCGGGCGGGGGTCTGATGATCGTCAATGCCCAGGTGCTGACTATGAAAAGCGCCGGTTCGCCGGTGGAATTGGAAGCCATTGTGGGCGATAAAACCTTTACGGGTTCGATCCATATCGACGATTTCTTGTTTTCCCAGATGGCGGAAAGAGAGCTGCATTTCAGCAACCGCCAGCACTGGCTGAATGAATTGATGCTGCGCGTGCAGAAACGCACGCAGGCGCGCCTGACTGAGCTGATCCCCTGGTTCGAAAAAGCGCAAAATGGCAATCGCATCGTCGAGTTTTACCGCCAGTTGTTGAGCCTCAAACTCGACAAAAACCATGCCCTCATCCAGTTAGGGTGGGGCACCGGTTGGGATGGAACGACCTTTGGCAGCCATCTTCAGAAAGACCCCCAGCTCTTTGAGCAAATCGTGCGGGATTTCCGCATGCACAGAGCCCAACCCGGCTCACCACCGCGCAAACCCGGCGACCCTTTCCCAAGGTCAAAACGGGCGGCGATGATTGTTAAGGAAGGTGTGGCGAATCCCGCTGCGCCGCTGGGGTGGGTATTGTTGGAAATGGAGAAAGTGTAAAAAATGAAAGCGATCAGTTTTTTGGGACCCTCCGCTTACGCAGAAACGACTTATACTTATGATGGAAAGCAGGTTCGCACGTCTTTTTTTCCGGTTGCTCTGGCACAGTTTATCCAGCCGGAGAAGTTGTACCTTTGCGCCACCCCGCTCGTCCAGCGGCATGATAATCTTCGCAAAGTCCAAGAGGAATTAGACCGGCTGTCAATCCCGCTGGAGGTCATCCCCATCCCGGATGGGCATAGTGAGGCGGATCTTTGGACGATCTTCGACCAGCTCACGGCGGATAATGTCGTCCTGCGCGGCGAGCACGTCGTTTTTGACGTAACCCATTCCTTCCGTTCCTTGCCGTTCCTGGCATTCCTGGCGGTCGCTTATCTCAATACCGCCAAAGCGGTCAGCGTGGAAAAGATATTGTATGGGGCTTATGAGGCTCGCACTGAAGCAAATGAGTCACCCGTTTTCGATCTCACGCCTTTCGTTACGCTCCTGGATTGGACAACGGCTGCCGATCGTTTTAAACGCTCGGGCGATGCGCGCGATCTGGCAAGTTTAATTAAAGCCCAAAAGAAAGGCCTGGCGAAGCTGGGAGATCAGACCCTGGCTGGACACCTCAATAATCTCGCCGGTGCGCTGACTACCATTTCGCAATCTCTGCGCCTCATTCGCCCGCACCTTGCCATGCAGCAGATAGCCGGACTGCATGAACGCATCGAAAGCGCCAGACCTGGGTTGGAAAAAGCGATCGCCGCCCATCCATTTGCCCTGCTGCTGGAAAACGTCAATGATGCCTATGCGCAGTTGGCACAGGCTGATCCGTTGAACGAACAAAACCTTTCCCAAACGCTTGAAGTCGAGCGCAAGATGATTCACTGGTTTAAGGATCGCGAGCAGTGGGTGCAGGCTGTTTCTCTGGCGCGCGAATGGCTGTTGAGTTGGGTGATGTTCCGCCGCGGTATTTTCAAAATTACCCAGCTTGGGGCTCGCCAGCGAATAGAAAATGACATAGGAGCAGATGCAAATGACTATCGGATAGCGAAAGAAAGCAGGACTCCATTTACCCCCGTTTTCTTAAATGAATTGACCGAGATAAACGAGCTTTTACCTTTATGGTTGGACTTGACCAATGTGCGCAACGACATCGACCACGCCGGTATGCGAGAAGCCCCCGGCGAAGCCGAGTCCCTGATTGAACGAATCAAGAACTGCGTCGCAAGCCTGGATAATCTCCCTCTGGAATAGGATTATTGTTGTATGCTGCTTATTTCCCTCGTCGGTGAACAGCCGATTCCCAACCTTTTACCCATCCGTTACCTTAAACCAGCCGAAGTCTTACTGGTTTACACGAATAAAACGGAAGAAACTGCTGGCAGGTTGAAAACTCTCATTTTGAATGAAGCCTACCATCCTGAAGTCGGGATTCTTTCGGTCGCCCCCTACCATCTATCTTCCATTTTGGATCTCCTGCGCGATAAATTGCGGGGACACGAAGATATGGTTTACAACGTTACCGGCGGAACGAAAGTGATGTCAATTGCTGCCTATATGTTGGCACAGGAGACTCAAAGCCCGATTGTCTATTTTCAAAGTGAGGGGCAGACCAGCAAATTGTTCCGTTATCTCCTCAAAGAAGGAGAGGTGCAGGTGCTCTCGGAGGAAATCTGCCCGGAACAAATCAACATTCAAGATTTTCTCCATGCTTATCTGCCTGGCTATCGGATAGATGGCTATCACAGAGGAACGGACGGCAATCTGGATTCGGGGGGACAATTCGAGAAGGATGTTGATGATGCTCTGCGAAGAGAAGGCTTTGAGACCCTCGCCGGGGTGCGCCCAACGGGTGAAGGTAATCAGATCGAGATCGACCTGGTTATCCGTATGGGCAACCAGGTGGGCATCGCAGAAGTGAAACTGGGTGATGAGAAAGGTGAAGGTCCCAAAAAAGGGATTGATCAACTGGCATTGGCGACCCAGCGAGAATATCTGGGGACGTACACCAGCCGCTTTTTAATCGTTGCCCGCCCTCAGAGCAAGGAAATACACGAGCTAGCGCTTGCACACAATATCAGTCTGATAGAGGTGAAAAATCCAGATTACAATAGAGATTGGTCAAAGATGCTCATCCAAAAAATCCGCGACAAATTGATTCCCAATGCTAGAAAAAGAATATAACCTATGATCCTCTTAAACTTCTCCCACCCCATCACCGCCGAACAGACGGCGCAGATCGAGCAGTTGGCGGGGCAGCCCATCCAGCAGGTGGTTAACCTGGCGGTGCAGTTCGATCACCAGCAGCCTTTCCTGCCCCAATTGCAGGCGCTGGTCGAGCAACTGCCGCTGACTGCCGAGCAGATCCAATCCACGCCCATCCTGGTCAACCCGCCTTCATTAAACTACATCACCGCCATGCTGCTGGCGGAACTGCACGGACGGCTGGGCTACTTCCCCGCCATCCTGCGCATCCGCCCGCTGGAAGGCAGCCTGCCACCGCGCTTCGAAGCGGCGGAGATCCTCAACCTGCAGCAAATCCGTGACCGTGCCCGTAAAGAACGTTATTGATGGAATCATCTGCGGATTTACTCTCTTTGGTTCTCTCCCTGCGCCCGCTGCAAATGGAAGTGGAGCGTGAACTGCCGCGCTGGTGGGGTCGCGCCGCGCTGGCGATGCTGCTCAACTTGATCCGCCAGCAGGACGACCGTCTGGCGCAGGAGCTGCACGATACGCAGGGGGTGCAGCCCTTCACCGCCTCGAACCTGATCGGCAGGTTTCCGCAGCGCAGGCTGGATACCAACAGCACGTACAACCTGCGCCTGACCGTCCTGCAGCCGCGTCTGGCAGCTATCCTGTTGAAAGGCGTGCAGCCTGGCGGCGGGTTGGTTGTGGGTTCTCAGGTGGAACTGGATTACATGCCCTTCACGGTCGAAGCGGCGTACACGGAAGCGGGGCAGCATCCCTGGGCGGCGAATGGCACTTACCAGGAACTGGCAGCCAGGCGTTTGCTGACGCCCACTTCACCCGAGCGCAGCCTCGCCCTGCAATTCAGCAGCCCGGTCAGCTTCAAATCGGACGGGGTCATGCTGCCGCTGCCATTACCCGGACTGGTCTTCGGTTCGCTGCTGGATAAATGGAACGCATTCGCCGCGGTCGTCTTTCCGCTGGAGGCGCGCCAATTTGCCGAAAAATGTCTGGCGGTCAAGCGTTACCGCCTGTACACCCGCGCTGTAGCGTTGAAAGATGAAGCCACCCGCATCGGCGGCGTGGGAGAGATTGTCTATACAACGCTCAACTATGACCGTTACTGGATGAGCGTGATGCACACCCTGGCGGATTTTGCCTTCTACTGCGGGGTGGGCATGTCGGCTTCGATGGGCATGGGGCAGTGCCGCCGCCTGTACGGAGACGGTGACCATCCTGTTAATGAAGAATAATGGAGCGCTATGTGTGAAACACTGATCATTTTCCCCATCCTGATGTGTACATTGTACGCCCTGGTGAAGGGCAATAATAAAAGAAACAATCAATATGATGATGATTATGTGTATAGTCGTGATGAAGAAGAAGAATTGATGTTCCTGGATGATATGAACAGCGAAGAGCGGGATTGGTAGAAGCGACAAAGTTTATATAAATCTTATGCCCCCCCTTTATATCGTTCAACAAAACACAAAAATCCGCATCCGTAACCGCCGCTTGCAGGTGGAATTGGAGGAAGACGGTTCTATTGAAGTCGTCCTCAGCGCACCGCTGGCACAGGTATCACAGGTAGTGTTGTTTGGAAACATCAGCCTGACTACGCCAGCGATTGACGCTCTCTTAGCACAGGAAAGTGAGGTCATTTTTCTCAGTCAGCGCGGCGATTACCGTGGACGACTGGTGGGCAGGGTTACCCCACACGTGCCCATCCGCCGGGCCCAATATAAAAGCCTGGATGATGATCATTTTATGCTGGAGATCGCGAAGGGTTTTGTATCCGCAAAATTAAAGCACCAACGCGCTCTGCTTCTGCGCCATAATCAGGAACAAAAGGATGCAGAGATCGAAGCCGCCTGCCAGCAGATTTCACAGGCGTTGGAAAATGTATCCCACAAAACAGCCATTTCCAGTCTGCGCGGTTTGGAAGGCTCTGCCACGGCAGCTTATTTCGGCGGCTATAAACGTCTATTCGACCCGGTTTGGAACTTTGAGAAGCGCAACCGCCGCCCACCTGCTGATCCGGTCAATGTGCTGCTCTCTTTTGGATATACTCTCCTGGCTGAACTGGTCAGCAGCGCGGTTCAGACGGTTGGGCTGGATCCTTATGTCGGATTTTTGCATGAATATGTCTACAACCGTCCGGGGCTGGCACTCGACCTGATGGAGGAATTTCGCCCGGTGGTGGATGGTGTCGTCCTGTATTGCTGCCGCGGCGGGATCCTCACCCCACAGGATTTTGATGACGGTCCATCCGACTTCCCGGTGATTCTCCAGGATGCTGGTAAAAAGCGGTTTATCCAGACTTATGAAAAGCGCATGGATCAAACATACCTTCATCCCTTGCGCGGGCTGAAACTGCCCATGCGGCAGTGTATCATTGAGCAAGCCCGTCAGATTGCAGACTGTGTGCAGTCAACCCAACCAGTCTGGCGCGGCATGGGTTTTCGATAATGAAGCTATGGCTGAGAAATATAATTTCTATGTGCTGGCTTACGACATCGCGGATGACAAACGGCGGGTGAAGATTGCCAAAGCCATGGAAGCCATCGGTGAACGGGTACAGGGCAGCGTCTTTGAGGCTTATCTATCCACCGAGGATTTGGAGAAGATGATAAAGCGGGTAAAAAAGATCATGAAAGAAGAGGAGGACAGTCTGCGGATTTATTTCCTGTGTCAGGACTGCCGCCAGAAGATCGCCACGCGCGGCAAGGGGCAGGTAACCCCGCCGCCCGGGCTGATGATTGTTTGAATCTTTCCTTCTTGTTAGCAGGCTTGATCAGCAAGAAACGGCGTTTGTTTGCCCCTTGCAAAAATCGTAAATCGGTGTAGAATTAAGGAAAGAGGGCGGAACCTTAAAAATTGAATGTTTTGCGAACCCCCCCCTTGAAAATGGCTTAAAAGGGTCAAAAACGGAGGGGGGGTTCGCAGAGGAATCAGTGGTGGGAGCAATCACGCAGAATCAAGTCATTATACCCCCTCAAGTGGGGCGGAGACGACGAAATTGAGCATGTTTTCTCTCAAAAACCCCACAAAAGGGGTGCAATTAAATTTGAGCAAGGTCGCAGTCAGAATCATCAAACGCCCGTAAGGGCATTAAGACCCACTCAATAACTACAAAGTAGTTACGTTTATCAACGTCAGAATCATCAAACGCCCGTAAGGGCATTAAGACTGATATTACTATCTACATACTCGCACCGTTAATATGTCAGAATCATCAAACGCCCGTAAGGGCATTAAGACAATCAGAATAGCAATGATCCGAAAACGCGGTCACTGTCAGAATCATCAAACGCCCGTAAGGGCATTAAGACGCCCCTTCGTATTCACAGAAGTTCGTGAATACGTATCGTCAGAATCATCAAACGCCCGTAAGGGCATTAAGACCTATCAGGGTTATTCTTTACGAAATCTCTCGATACGTCAGAATCATCAAACGCCCGTAAGGGCATTAAGACGGTCAGGGTCTGCCCCGACCTTTACGAATATAAGGTGTCAGAATCATCAAACGCCCGTAAGGGCATTCTCGTGCCAGACCCTAAAGGTCTT
>JBAXBF010000068.1:0-12804 GCA_037142095.1 Chloroflexota bacterium | reverse complement strand
CAGTAAATTAGCTTTTTCGCCTAATTTTCCGACATATTTATCGTATTCAGATACGGAAGTATCTTGAATTGCCTTAAAATCTTTTTCCCATGCGTCTGGATTGGGATAAATCTTTTCGAGGTCCCAACGATATTTTTCGGGAACCGGGGTTGCCTCAGGGGGTTTTTGAGTTGGAGACGGGTTTCCTTGAGCGGCAACAGGTTGCAAACTTATCCTTGCAAAGAAGATGATGCCAAGGAATATTGCTAAAATTCCAATAATGATTGTCCAGTTTTTTCTTTTCACAATTGCCTCCGTGTATAAAGAAATTTATAATAACTGAAAGACTAAAAAATCCAGTCAGTGATTGCTTCTTCTAAGATGATATTTCATCTCAGGACTGTTGCTAAATTTTACCACTATTGACTTAAAAATATACGATTGGATTTATGATAAAAACTCACCCTCCACTTCCCCAAAATAGAGCCGCGCTCCTGGCGTTATTGCTGCACTGCGTCCAGGAGGTACGTCTTTAGTATCCCCATTGAGAGTGGTCAATTTCCATGAATTTTCAGAGAGATTCTTTAAGCCCCACAGGGTTTTATCCTGCGGGTGGTGAGATACCTCAGCGAGCGGTTTACTGAAATCATATAGGGCGAAGGGGTGGAGGTGGTGTTGGTAGAGATGTGTATCGCTATTTAGCATGACGACTTGGGAGCCAATCCGAATCCAAAGCAGGGAATTTAGGGGCTGTTTGCATGCCCAACAGGTGCGCATAGTAGAGAGAAGATCATCATCATAGAAATTTTCGGCAGCGCATTGTGGACAGTAAAAAACAGTATCACGCAAACGCGCTAAGGCGGCGCGCCATTCACTCTCGCGCACCCGACCGTGTTGTGGATCTTGAATGCCTTTGGTAAAGGCTTGGGTGAATAAATCACGAAGGAATTGAGGATAAAGCTGCCAGTATAGGAGTGCGTTATCTTGTTGTCCTGGTACAGGACGGTTGGAATCATCGTGCGGATCAAAGATAAAGAGCGGATGTGAACCGTAGAGATGCGTCATGGCTGGCAGATCAAAGCAGTGAATTTCTGTTTCACGTTTGCCTTCTAGCGGGTGGTGAACCATGAACAGGTAAAAAAGTAAGACCGCCAGTGAGTAAATATCGGTTTGGGTGTTCGGATGCGCCTCGCCACGCACCACTTCTGGCGCCATAAAACGCGGTGTTCCCAGTATACCGCCGGGTGTCTGTCCGTCGATGCCAACATTATCATTATCGCAGATCAGGACTTCACCGTTATTTGGATCAAAGAAAACATTTCCAAACGAAATATCCCGGTAACAAAGTCCCTCTGTATGTAATTGTAAAAAGCTGTGGGCGAGTTCCATCCCGGCTGAGATGATACTGCTAAAAGTAGGTTGGATGCGTCCGCGCATTAAGTCAACGATACTCTTGTAGCGCGCCTCGCGCAGCGGCATGATATAGCCAAATCCGCTGTCCTTCTGAGAAACTACCAGTTCGAGGGGCCAAAGGAAGCGATCGTTAGGGCGTCCTTTGCGAATGAGCATTTCCAAAGTAGTATGCTGTTCTCGTGTTGCTGCAGATGGGAAATACCATTTCAAGGCAACCTGCTTGCTGCCCAAGCTGGCAAGATAAACTTCCCCTTGACCGCCTTCGCCCAGTAAACGTTCTATATTACAAGATAATCCAGAAGGATGCGTTATCAGCATCCTTCTGGATTTTAGAAGTTCTCCGCTCAATTTTTAATGGATCTCAAAGAGTTTTTCTTGCTGAGGATCAAGTTTAGGATCCTCTTCAATCTCGTTACTTACGCTGCCCTCAATTTGTTTGAGGGAGATTTCGCCTTCTTCCACATCGACCCGGATTGTGCTGCCATCTTTGAAATCTCCGGCAAGGAGTCCATCGGAAAGGGCATCTTCAATCTCGATCTGAATCACCCGGCGGAGTGGACGAGCACCCATTTCAGAATCATAACCGCGTTCAGCCAGTAAATCTATGGCTTCGGGGGATGGATTGAAACTGATCTTATGATCTTTCAAACGATTCGCAACTTTGCTCAGTTCTAAAATCACGATCTTCTTGATGTCATCTTTATTCAGAGAACGGAAGATGATAACCCCGTCCATACGGTTAATGAATTCGGGGCGGAACACTTTTTTGAGCGATTCGGTGAGTTTCTTACGCATATCCCGGTGTGCTACTTTTTCTTCGAGGACTTCGTCCCGCTTTAAGGCAAACCCCAAATTGGATTGTTTGATCATGTCTGCTCCGATATTGGATGTCATGATGATGATCGCGTTCCGAAAATCTACTTTTCTACCGCGGGCGTCGCTCAAATGCCCTTCTTCCATAATCTGAAGGAGCATATTATGAACTTCTGTATGCGCTTTTTCGATCTCATCGAAGACGACAATCGAATACGGACGGCGGCGGATGGCTTCCGTCAATTGACCTGCATCGTCATAACCAACGTAACCGGGAGGCGCACCTACCAGGCGGCTGGCGGTATGGCGCTCCATGAACTCAGACATATCCAGTTGCAGGAGAGCCTCTTCGTTTCCAAAGAGGGTTTTTGCCAGAGATTTGGTTACTTCCGTCTTACCAACACCGGTTGGTCCTAAGAAGATGAAAGATCCGATTGGACGGCGCGGGTCTTTCAAACCGGCGCGCGCCCTTCGAACGGCTTTTGCGATGGCTTGGATGGCTTCATCTTGTCCAATGATTTGTTTGCGCATCTCATCTTCCATGTTTATCAGCCGCTGGGTTTCTTCCTGGGCGAGCTGGTTGACGGGGATACCCGTCCACATGGCGAGGAGCTCGGCAACATCATCTTCAGTAACAGTTGGACTCTTCTCGCGGTCCCACCATCCAGAACGCAGATGTTCAATTTGGTCTTCCAATCCTTTCTTGCGTTCGGATAAAGCTTTTTCTTCTTCCTGGTTTCCATCCTCAATCGCTAACGCATGGTTGGAGCGTAACTCACGCAACTGCGTGACGAGATTTTTGGCAGTTTTAGCTGCGTCGCTTTTATACATCCGTACTCTAGAAGATGATTCATCAATCAGGTCGATGGCTTTGTCGGGTAAGAAGCGTTCGGTGATGTATCGTGAAGAGAGCCGGGCGGCGGCTTCCAGGGCGGCATCCGTGATCACCAGATGATGGTGTTCTTCATAAGCGGAGCGCACCCCACGTAAAATTTCAATTGTCTGGTCAACGCTGGGTTCTTCGACCATCACTGGTTGAAAACGGCGTTCCAATGCGGCATCGGATTCGATATATTTGCGATATTCATCCAGAGTAGTCGCACCGATCACTTGAAACTCGCCGCGCGAAAGGGCTGGCTTAAGAATATTGGCTGCATCTACCTGGGAGCCAGCCGCTCCGGCTCCGACAAGCATATGAAGCTCATCGATAAACAGGATAGATCCCGATGCTTTGATTTCATCGATCACGCGTTTGAGGCGTTCTTCAAATTGACCCCGGTACATTGTTCCAGCAACCAGACTGCCTACATCAAGCTGAAGGAGGCGTTTATTCAGTAAAGGCGCAGGTACATCTGCATCGATAATCCGTTGTGCCAATCCTTCTACGATCGCTGTTTTACCCACTCCCGGTTCACCAATCAGAGCCGGATTATTTTTATTACGGCGTGCCAGGATTTGAATGACACGCTCAATCTCCATTTGACGGCCAATGACAGGATCGAGCTTACCATCCTCTGCAAGGGAAGTCAGGTCGACTGCCAATTGATCCACCAGCGGTGTTTTACCTTTCTCCTTCGTTCCTTTGCGTATCGCCTCACGCTGGGACTCAGCCCGCCCACTGTTTTGATTGCTTTCACCCGATTGCGGAGAACGGGTTGGTGGGGTACTTTCTTGTAAGATACGTTTTGTTTGTCTGCGGATCATTTCTGATGTGATGCCCAGTTTCCGCAGCACATCATTGGCGATCCCTTCTCCATAATTCACCAGTCCCAGCAAGAGATGTTCCGTGCCAATATAATGATGTCCCATATGGTGGGCTTCTTCGACTGCTTTCTCCAGGACTTGCTGAGTGCCAGGTGAAAGTTCCAATTTATCGCTTTGTGACTTCCCTGGTGGGGATAATCTTTGAATAACTTCCCGAACCCGGTCAATTTCTAAGCCAAGTTCGCGCAAAACTCTGCCGGCTACCCCGCCTTCTTCTAAAATTAAACCTAGAAGCAGGTGTTCTGTCCCAATATAAGAATGACGCAGTCGTTCGGCTTCCTGATGAGCCAGGCTAAGCACACGTCTTGCCCGTTGCGTAAATCGCTGCATACCTGCCACAGTTTTACCTCCTGAAATTCAATAAAGAGCCGTTATTAACCATCTTAAGGGTTCCATATTACAGAACCCATTGCGAGCATACCTGTCTCGACTATCTCCTGATAGTAATCCTAAGCATAACTTAAGGAAAACTCCTTTATGGTCAGGCTCTAGCCTTCAAAGGCAATGAAAGTAATTTATTCTCTGATTTCATTTTACCAGAAATTATCCTATTCAAGATATGTTTTCGGTTAACGTCGTATAAACATTTAATGAAGAAGGGATTATGATTTTAAGATGTGAATTATCCTGCTTAATTTTGCTCTTCATGTGGTATTATTATTAAAGCGGTGTATTTTATTATCTATATAATCCGCCAGAAGGAGATAGAGAGGATGGAAACGTTTATAAAACCAATACCCGTTCATTCTGGTATTCCGAGTACATTTGACTTACCGCGTCGTATAAACCGTTTAAGCGAATTAGCTTATAATCTTTGGTGGGCTTGGAATCCGGATGCCTACCGTTTATTTATCCGGATCGATAAAGATTTATGGGAACAGGTTTATCATAACCCGGTGCGTTTCTTGAAGCAAGTGGAGCGTTCCGCTCTAAATGCTGTTACCCAAGACCGTTATTATCTTGAAGATTATGATCGAGTATTTAAAGAATTTGATGAATATCAAACCACGCAAGACACCTGGTTCTTACGAACTTACCCGGAGTGTAAGGGTCGCCAGATTGCTTATCTTTCAATGGAGTTTGGTTTGTCGGAAGTACTTCCGATTTATTCTGGGGGCTTGGGTGTTCTATCCGGTGATCATATTAAAGAAGCCAGTGATTTAGGGCTGCCGATGGTTGCGGTTGGACTTCTGTACACCCGCGGTTATTTCTCACAGCGGATCACCGAAGATGGCTGGCAAGAAAAGCGCGACTTTGAACTCAAAGTAAATAATGCCCCCATTATTCCCGTTCAAGATGCTGATGGAGAACGGATTACCATTTCGATTGATTTGCCGGGGCGGAGTGTTTTACTGCAAATTTGGCAGGTGAACGTAGGGCGTACACCGCTCTATCTTTTGGATAGCAATGTGTCGTCCAATGCCGTTGCAGACCGAATGTTGACTGCCAATCTCTACAGCAGCAATCCTGAGATGCGCGTCTCTCAGGAAATTATCCTTGGGATTGGTGGGACGCGTGCTTTGCGTGCCTTGGGTTATAACCCAAGTGTCTGGCATATGAATGAAGGGCATTCTGCCTTCTTGGGACTGGAACGTTTACGGGAATTTATCGAAGCAGGAAAATCGTTCGATGAAGCCGTTAAAATTGTTCGTACCAACAACGTTTTTACAACGCATACACCTATTGCTGCGGGGAATGATGAATTTACGCCCACCCTCATTGAACGATATTTCGCTCCCATGTGGCAGGAGATGAAGCTTACCCGTGACCAATTCTTTGAAATTGGTAAGATTACGCGTGGATATGGAGATAATTTCTCCATGCCGGTCTTAGCAATTCACCTCTCGGATCAGGTGAACGCCGTTTCAGAGTTACATGGACGCGTTACACGCGGGATGTGGCAATTCTTATGGCCAGAACTGGATGAGGAAGAGGTGCCAATTACTTATGTTACCAATGGTGTTCATATCGGTACCTGGTTATCGCGGCGTTTGCGCGTTCTCTTCGATTATTATTTAGGGAAAGATTGGATGGACCATATGGACGAACCGGAGACTTGGGATCGGGTCGATGATATTCCTGATGCCGAGTTATGGGAAGTTCGCATGGACTTAAAGCGTAAGTTGGTCTCGTATGTGCGTGAAAATGCTCGCACACGTTGGATGCAAGAAGGAATCCATCCCATCCAGGCAATTGCTTCTGGGGTGCTTCTTTCTCCGAATGCGCTAACGATCGGTTTTGCGCGTCGTTTTGCACCGTATAAACGCGCAAATCTAGTCTTACATGATGTTGATCGGTTAATTAATCTCCTCAATCGTCCGAACAGACAGTTGCAAATCATCTTTGCGGGTAAGTCTCATCCTGATGACGAACCGGGGAAACTTATTATCCAGGAGGTCTACAAGGCTGTCAAAAAAGCAGAAAATGGCGGTCGGATCATTTTCCTTGAGGAATATGACATTAATCTGGCGCGGTATCTGGTTGCAGGTGTGGATGTATGGATGAACACACCTCGGCGTCCTCTTGAAGCCTCCGGTACATCGGGACAGAAGGCAGCCTTAAATGGTGTGCTTAATTTCTCCGTTTTGGATGGTTGGTGGCGGGAAGGATACAATGGTAAAAACGGTTGGGCGATTGGTGAAGATGCTGATCCAGTTGGAGATCCCGCCATTCAGGATGAAGCTGACGTTAAAGATCTTTATAATACCCTTGAAAATGAGATTATCCCATTGTATTATAAGAAACGCTCGGTGGATAACTTACCTGGAGATTGGATAGCCATGATTAAAGAGTCAATCCGTACCCTTTCGCCGCAATTTTGCAATCGTCGTATGGTGAAGGAGTATGTTGACCGTCTTTATCAGCCTGGATTGAAATCTTCCATAAAGTAATGGAGACATCGGCAAAAAGAAGCGATTTTCTTATTTATCCGGCGATAGATTTACGGCATGGACAGGTTGTGCGGCTCCGCCAAGGCGACCCACTCCAGCAAACGGTTTATGAGAATGATCCAGCCATGATTGCATGTCATTGGCTGGAGAGTGGTGCACATTGGCTGCATGTCGTCAATTTGGATGGTGCTTTTGGAGAGGGGAATGATACCAATCTGAAAGCTTTGAGCGATATAATTACGATCGCCCAGAAGGTTCATGCCAGGATTCAGTTTGGTGGGGGAGTGCGTTCCCTGGATGATATCAGCCGCTTATTAGAGATGGGCGTTAACCGGGTAATTTTAGGAACGGTGGTGGTTGAACAGCCTGACATCGTCTATTCTGCCTTGCGTACATTTGGGGCAGAAAAGGTAGCAGTTGGGTTGGATGCCCGCGATGGGATGGTGCAGGTGCGCGGCTGGCAGGAGGATACACGCATCAAAGCCGTGGATCTGGCATTGAGTCTCGCAGAGAATGGGTTAATGTGGTCGATTTTTACCGATATTGCCCGCGATGGTGTGGGGACAGGTTTGAATCTGATTGCCACCAAGGAATTAATTAAAATGAGTGGTCTATGCGTCATCGCTTCTGGCGGAGTTTATGATATAGAAGATGTTCGCAAGGCATCTGAGGCCGGCTGTGCCGGCGTAATTATAGGCAGAGCTTTGTATGAAAAGACGATTGAATTAAGAGATGCGATTTCCTATGATACGGGTGATTATGAATAAATTTATTGATCAAAGGAGTTGAAACGTTAAAATACCCAGGCGTATTTCGTTGCCTTCTGTTTTTCGTTTAATAAACGATTTATTACTTTCGTTTCGTAATAAATCGAAATAAAACTCTTGACAATAAAAAGCAAAAGGAGTAAAATATAAATCTCACTTTCATGTTTTGTCTCCTTTCAAGGCAAACTCCCAGTTTAGCAGTTATCTGCCAAACTGGGAGTTTTGCATTTTATCTCTCCCTTTTATACTTACCTGACGCCAACCTTAAAGTCTTGAGTTTTTTTAGGTTTGCGTAGGCTGAGGGTATTGCATTCTAGACGTATTGTCGTTAGAATTATACTTAGTGCGATGGATGGAATGTCTTTCGTAAGTCGGGGAAATTTTTGTTCAGATAGAGCTTCAACAATTATATCGGGGGAAATAATTAAATGAATAAATTACACGATGATGCTTTTGCTCGGAGTATCATATCGTTGTCTTTATAGTGTATTTTTCGTATTTGAAAAATACGTAAACATTGAAGTGAGTATTTATTGTTAGGAGAGAAATTCTATGCGAGCCGATCAAGCATGGCAAGCAGCTATAGGTCAGTTGCAACTAGAAATGAATAAGGCAAATTTCGAAACCTGGGTGCGTAATGCCGAAATGGTTTCTTATGAAGACGGAGAATTTATCGTTGGAGTAAAAAATGCCTATGCGCGGGACTGGTTAACCGAAAGATTATCCAGTACAGTTACGCGCATCTTGACCGGTATCATGAATCGGACGGTACGGGTAAATTTTGTTGTCTGGCATCCCGTAGTCGATAAGGAAACATTCGAATTTCCACAAGCTGAAGAGCGTCCTGAGTCTAATGCCGCCAGTGCTGCAGCTCCTGTTACAAGGAAACACCCTGCGTTGCGCGAACGATATACTTTTGATACTTTTGTGGTAGGTACGAGCAATCGCATGGCACATGCGGCTTGTTTGGCTGTTGCCGAAAATCCGGCTAGATCTTATAATCCTCTTTTCTTATATGGGGGTGTAGGTTTAGGGAAAACCCATTTATTGCATGCCATCGGTAATGAATGCCATGAGCGCGGGCTTCAAGTCCTGTATGTATCTTCAGAAGAATTCACGAATGACTTTATTGATTCATTGCGCCAGCATAAACCGCAGGCTTTTCGAGAGAAATATCGCCAGACGGATGTTCTCTTGATCGACGATATCCAGTTTATTGCTGGAAAAGAAGAAACTCAGGGAGAATTTTTCCATACCTTCAATACTTTGCATGGACAAGAGAAGCAGATTGTTATGACCTCTGATCGTCCTCCCAAGGCAATGGTGACCCTCGAAGACCGTCTGCGCTCTCGTTTTGAGTGGGGGTTGGCAGCAGACATTCAACCTCCTGACTTTGAGACGCGCATCGCCATTTTACGCTACAAAGCTGAGCAAGCTGGATACAATATTGATAGTGATATTTTAGGTGTCCTCGCCAGACGAGTGCAATCGAATATTCGCGAACTTGAAGGAGCATTGACGCGCATTGTAGCATATGCGAATTTGTCTTCCAAAGCGATTACACCTTCTATGGTTGAGACGGTGCTGATCGATATGCTTCCCAACCGTGATGAAGTGGAACCTGAACGAATTATGAATGTTGTCGCCGATGTATTCGGCATCTCGATTGAACGTATGCTTGACCGCGATCGCTCCCGCCAAGCTGCCGTCCCGCGCCAGTTCGCCATGTATTTACTGCGTGAAGATGCTAAACTTTCGTTACCCCAAATCGGCGAATTTATGGGCGGCAGAGACCACACGACCGTGATGTATGCTTGCGACAAAATCGCCGAATTGATCGAACGTGATGATCGCTCGCGCCGCCAGATGATTCAAATCCGAGAGAGGCTGTACGGACAGCTTGTTAACGTCCGCTGAAAAAAAGGAGGCAGTAGATTGGCTGCCTCCTTTTGTATTTAAAGATGACCCGCTGTTACCAGATCATGGTAAAATTAAGAAACTGACAATTAAGAAAGGTGATTATGTCCGAAACGAAAATTACACCCATTAATCCTGATTTATTGGATATTCTGCGCTGTCCATTGGCGGTGCAATCCAAAGAGTATGGTGATGATCCTGGTCGTTTGGAATTGGTTCATGACTGCTGGTTGGTTTGCAAGGACAGCGGTTTGAAATACCCTATCGTAGATGGTATTCCTGTGATGTTAATCGAAGAAGGGATGAAATGGAAAGATACGGCAGTTGACCAATTGCCCGTCCCACCGCCGAATCCTTGAATTCATTTTTGCCAATTCATCCAAAGCCAAACTACCCATAAGAGGATCATAAGGATGCCGATCCCAAAATGGGTGACTACTCCTAATCCCCAGCCGATCATCATTCCTTTGAGGGATTGAAGCGCGGTGCGCCAACTTTGTAAGCGCCGCCATTCAAAAAGGTAGATGACCAGCGGCGCTGCGATGATGCCTACCAACGGCGTAAGCGTGAATGTGGCTATTAAACTGGCAAGCATTGCCAGGATAATCGAAAACCATGAGACCCCGCTGCCGCGCGTCCAGATAGCGATGATTACATTATCAATTACCTCTCCTCCGATCATCAAAAGCGTAATGATGGTGAAGAGAATGATCCCGGGTGTAGTGAAACCGTAAACAATCCCATAGATCAACGATCCTATCCAAATTACCACAAGACCAGGATAGACAGGAATGATGAGTCCCACCAATCCTGCCAGCATCAGGACTGAGACGGTGAACATAGTAGAAGTCTCGATGAACTGTTGGAGAGGAAAAAGCATTTTACCCTTCTGATTTAATTACATCGATACCGCCCATCCAGGGTAGCAGTACATCTGGAACGACAATCGATCCATCGGCTTGTTGGTAATTTTCCATCACGGCGATGAGCGTACGCGGTAGACCCAGACCAGAACCATTCAATGTATGCGGGAAACGTACGGCGCCTTTTTCGGCTGGTCTGTATTTGATATTTGCGCGGCGTGCCTGGAAATCACCAACGTTCGAAATAGAGGATACCTCCAGCCATTCATCTAATCCGGGGGCATGCACCTCTAGATCATAAGTGAGGCGGCTGGCAAACCCCAAATCACCACTGCATTGTTGGATTACCCGGTACGGCAAATTCAATTCGGAACAAGTCTGTTCGGCATCCTGAAGCATTTTAAGGTGAGCAGCCTCTGAATCTTCCGGTTTGCAGAAGATATACATTTCTACTTTGTCAAATTGGTGCCCGCGTTTAATACCACGCACATCCCGACCGGCGCTCATCTTTTCACGGCGGAAACAAGGTGTATAGGCTGTATAATGGAGCGGTAAATCACTCTCGTCCAAGATTTCTTCCGCATGCAAACCGGTGAGGGGAACCTCGGCGGTCGGTACCATGTAAAGATCCTCTTCGGCATCCCGGTAAAGATTATCGAAGAATTTCGGTAATTGACCCGATCCATACAATGTCTGGGCTTTGACCATAAAGGGCAGGTAATATTCGCGATATCCCTGGCGGCTGTGTAAATCCAGCATCCAGGCGATGAGGGCGCGCTGCAAACGCGCTCCGGCACCGCTCAGCACATAAAAACGTGAGCCTGTTAGCTTTACGCCGCGTTCAAAGTCCATAATCCCCAGCGCAGGAGCAAGTTCCCAGTGCGGTTTGGGAGAGAATGCAAATTGTTTAAGTGTACCCATAGTGCGCATCACCACATTTCCGTGGTCATCTTCTCCAAATGGGGTACGTTCGTCTGGAATATTGGGGATACCTGCAAGAATTTCCTGCATTTCCTCATCGACTCCTCGTAATGTCTCGTCAAGTGCGGTAATCTGATCTCCGACGACGCGCATGGCATCGATTTTTACCTGCCTTTCGGATGGGTCTTTAATACGGCTGATTTCCTTAGAAACGTTATTGCGTTCGGCTTTGAGCACTTCTACTTTCAGGATAATGTCCCGGCGGCGAGCATCTGCATCCAAGACCTGGTCAACCAAGCCAGCGTCCATTTGGCGTAATTCCAGAGCGTGGCGCACTACTTCAGGCGTTTCACGGAATAATTTGATATCTAACATAATAAAATCTCCTCATTATTTCATAATAAAGTGATAATGAATGCTTAAGTCAGGCTCGATGACTTGGAAACTCCGAGGGACTCGTAGACGGAAACCGTGGCGAGTGATTTGTTCATCGTGTAGAAGTGAATCCCTTTGACCCCTTTATCCAAAAGATCAAGCACTTGTGCGGTAGCCCAATGAATGCCGACCCGCTCGAAACCCTTATCGTCTTCAACGCGTGAGAGTGCCTTAAGCAGGCGTCCCGGGTAATGGGCTCCAGCAGCCAGGTCAGCCATACGCAGCATATTTTTTCGTGAGGTGATGGGCATGATCCCGGCGATAATGGGTACATGGATGCCGGCTAGTTCACAGCGTTCACAGAAATCATAAAAATCGCGGTTCTCAAAGAAAAGCTGTGTACAGATGTAATCAGTTCCACAATCTACTTTTGCCTTGAGATATTCAATTTCCTTCAGACGATTATATACTTCGGGATGTCCCTCTGGATAAGCGGCTACGCCGATGCACATATCCGGAAAATGTTGGCGGATGAAGGTTACCAGCTCGGATGCGTAGCGAAAACCACCGTCTGTAGGAATAAAGGGTGGTTGTCCTTTTGGCGGATCACCACGCAGCGCCATCACGTTCATGATGCCCTTGTCGTGGTATTTCTGTAAAATCGCTAAAATTTCATCTTTTGTGGAATTGACGCAGGTAATATGGGCAACCACTACCAGGCAGGTCTCATTCTGTAAGCGCACTACCAGATCATGGGTTAATTCGCGGGTTGAACCACCTGCCCCATACGTGATACTGACATAGGATGGCTCGAGTGGGACAAGGTCACGGATGTTATTGAACAATTCGTTAGAAGATTCTGGTGTGCGGGGTGGGAAAAACTCAAAACTGAATGTAGTGGTTTTTTCTTGAAATAAGGTGGATACTTTCATAAAATTTCCTTAAGAGGTGATGATTATACCTTAATCTCATGTTCGTGGTTAAAATCAAAAGGGTATCGTGGAGTAGGATTCCTTATTTACTCGCCAGGACGAAATTCTATAATTGGGTAAAAAAAAGACCTCATAGATTTTTGATGTCTATGAGGTCTGGGATATCTAC
>JBAXBF010000067.1:0-12997 GCA_037142095.1 Chloroflexota bacterium | reverse complement strand
TAGTTGATTATGACTGAGATACAGGAAACGAGTTAAACCAGTCAGATTACCCAATGCATCGGGAAGCGAAGACAGCCTATTATGCCCCAAATCCAGGGTATGCAGGTTGACCAGTTTTCCAATCCCATCCGAAAGAGATACCAACCGGTTTTCCGCCAAGTTCAAGGTTTGCAGGTTTACCAACTGCCAGAGAGACTCAGGCAGTGAAACCAATTCATTTTTGTATAAATTCAACGTTTCGAGGTTGGTTAACTGACCAATTTCGGGGGGTAGAGAAGTCAACCGGTTCCCGGTCAGGTCGATTTCTCGAAGGCTGGTCAACTGATCGAATGAAACAGGTAGCGTTGTCAAACCACAATATCGGGCAGACAAAGCGATGGTGACATTTTCTTCCGTGTAAAAGCTAACCTTACCCTCTTGCATAAGATACCTTTTATGCGTAATCGGATTTAAGAAGACGATGTAAACCGATCGCGGAACGCAAACGGCAGATAGAGTAAAATACACAACAAAATACCCAGACCCTCCATCGACAATAAATACAATGGCCAGGGACCAAGGTAATCGAGCAGGCTGGGGGTAGGTAATTTGCCATTCGTGTAAAGATAGTTGCTTCCAATCAGGTTATTGACGATCCCACAAAAAAACCAGTAGAGGTTCGTGATGAGGATAACGCGCGGCAGCGAACGCCATGTCGGGCGGAAACCTTCCACGACCGTCATATAGATCACCGCGACAATGATCGCCCCATGCACCGTAAAATACTCGATGAAACGGAAATGCGGAAAACCGTAAATCATCAGATCAGGCGTGAGTAGTGCCTGGGATGCGCCGATCAAACCCATAAAATAAACCCACTCGTAATAACGTTGGTTGCGGAAAATCAAAAGCAGCGGCATCGTCCAGACCGTCAGGCTGCACAACCAGAGCGGCAGCATACCCTGGATTGTCCAACCACCAATAGACAGCATCCAGAGATGCCAGGAGATTTCACTGCCATAAATAAAGGCAAGCAAAAGCCAGCGGGTCAAATTACGCGAATGGAGATTGAAAAGGTGGCGCAGGAAGAAAATGCTCAGACAGATAACCACGATAATGAGCAAGGATAACCAATGGGTATAACCAAAAAGCACAAAAGCCCCTCCGGCATAATCCTTGGCGAAAAACTGCTCCATAATAATCTTGTTTTTACTTGAGTGACGATGCCCAGACTGCAAACCCGATAATGACAATCCAGATACCGGAGATACCGGATTGCCACAGCATGTCGCGCCAACCAGACTGACCAGGTTGTATCTCGGGACCTGTTTTAGCAAAGAATCGATCGATTAACTTATTTGCAAACGGAACCGCCAAAAGAGTATATTGGCTAATGAATTTTGGGAAAAGATATTCTGTAGCGATCGACAGCAGGAATACAAACGGTATCATTAATCCCCGCAAGGTAATATTCCAGTAATACGCCTGTGTTCTTTCAGGATAAACAAGGTGGTGACTGACAGCATAATTCCAGGTGAGAGTCAGCATTATCCCAGCCAGAGCGATATTGGTCGCATAAATTGCCCAATAGAACGAATAGTTCATACTTTGAGATTCGTCTAGACTGATAATGGCTGTACTAAAGGGCAGTAATCCAATAAACAACAAAAATAAAAGGTTATAACTCAATAACCCGCGATCATAGCTGACAACCTGATCGAAATCACGATGATGCCTGAGCCAATACGAGCCGGCGACCAAAAAGGTCATGAGGTAGCTGAAAAGGTGTGGGCCAATTGATTTTAAGATTTGATAGGTATTACCACCCCCGGCGTTGAATATCTCCGAAACCCGCAAATCCAAGACAAGCAAGGTCAAGACGGTTGCGAACACGCCATCACTCAGACCAATCAGGCGGGCGGGTTCTTTTCCATTGGAACCGTTTAATTTTTGTTGTTCGTCTGTCATATTATCCTTTTCCCGCGAATTGAACCTTGCCAACATACTAATTATCCCATAAAATGAAAGCATGTCAAACCAACCAGCTCAACAATCAAATCTCTCGCGCGGTTATTTATTTGCGTTTATCAGTTCGGCATTCCTATCAACGACGGCTATTTTTATCCGTCACCTCAGCCAGACATACCATGTCCCATCCCTGGTGGTAGCATTCTGGCGAGATGCTTTTGCTGTCCTCACCCTGCTGACGATCCTTGGATTCGTCCAACCCCGCTTACTTCGCATGGACCGGCGCCATCTGTTTTATATGGTTGGTTATGGTTTTGTATTGGCATTTTTTAACGCATTTTGGACACTATCGGTTTCTCTGAATGGAGCCGCAATCGCCACTGTGCTGGTCTATAGCTCCACTGCATTTACCGCTCTGCTGGGCTGGTGGATACTCAAAGAACGGCTGGATTGGGTTAAATTACTGGCGGTTATCGTTTGTCTGGGAGGGTGTGCGCTGGTATCTGGCGCACTGGAACAAAGTGTCTGGAATGCCAACCTGGGAGGAATCCTGGCGGGCATCCTATCCGGTTTGGGTTATGCCTTCTACAGCCTGATGGGACGCTCGGCTTCGCAGCGCGGCTTCAATCCCTGGACGACGCTGTTCTATACTTTTTGTTTTGCCACGATCTTCTTACTGTTCTTTAACTTACTGCCGGGAGGAATAATCCCCGGCGCAGCTACCCGCCCCGCTGATATCTTCTGGCTTGGAAATTCCCTGGTTGGGTGGGGTATCCTCTTCCTACTGGCAGCGGTGCCAACTTTGGCAGGCTTTGGATTTTATAACGTCTGCCTGGGCTATTTACCTTCCAGCATCGCCAACCTGATCCTCACCACCGAACCGGCTTTTACGCTACTAACTGCTTATATCCTGCTGGGAGAACGCCTGAATGCGATACAAATCATTGGGAGCCTGACAATCTTAAGCGGTGTTATCGCCTTGAGAGTGTACGAGGGTTGGTCCGCAGGTAAAATCCCGGCGGAAATGACCAATACAGTCGACGCAGTACTTCCAGGATAAAAAAGAGAATTTCATCCGTCCGCTAACGCCGCAGCGACGAGTTCCGCCACATCCACGATCTGAATAGGACTGTTCACATTCTTACCAGCATCGCTCAACATCGTGAGACAGAAGGGACAGGCAACTGCCAGTGTTTGTACGCCAGTCTCTTGTATCTGGTGGAAACGGCATTCATTAATCCGCTCTTGTCCGTGTTCTTCTTCCTTCCACATCTGGGCACCACCCGCGCCGCAACAGAAGGATTGGTCAAGATGCCAGCGCGGCTCTACCAGATTTGCGCCTAGCGTTCGAAGAGTCCAGCGCGGCTCTCCAAAGATTTCATTTTGCCTGCCCAGGTAACACGGATCATGGTAAACCATGCGCTGTTTTTCTTTGGAAGGGGAACCTTTTTTCCAGCGCGATTTCTCTTTCGGAGCGGGAAGCTGCGGTGGTTTGAATTTCAACTTGCCGGCAGCGATAAGCTCAGCGATCAACTGGGTATGGTGGATCACACTATAATTACCGCCGAAAGCCGGGTATTCGTTTTTGAGGGTATGCAAGCAATGCGGGCAGGTAGTAACAATGCGCTTGGGTTTAACTTCATTGAGAAGCTCGACATTGCCCTGCGCCAGTTCATAGAACAGGTCTTCCTTTCCGGAGCGGCGGGCTGAATCACCAGTACAGCGCTCCTGCTCCCCCAGAACAGCATAGTTTACACCAGCTCTGGTAAGAATTTCCACAAAGGCACGTGCGGTTTTCTGGGCACGGGCATCCGTTGCCGGAGCACAGCCAACCCACCATAAGACCTCAGGATTAGGATTCTCATCAATGGTAGGCACATTCAGCCCTTCAGCCCATTTCATGCGCTCGGAGGGAGGCAAATTCCAAGGATTACCGGTTCGTTCCATGCCACGATAAGCGGCTTTAAACTGTTCGGGGAAAGAATTATCCATCAAGACCAGGGAGCGGCGAATATCCAGAATATCACGCATCGGCTCATTACCAACCGGGCAAACTTCGACACAGGCACCGCAAGCAGTACAAGCCCAAATCGCTTCTTCGGAGATCGCAAATTCGGTCAGGGTCTGGCTGGTTTGCTCACCAGATGCCAGATGCTGCCCTTCATAATTAATAAAATAACGTTTGTTAATTTCTAGGGCAGCCGGTGAAAGCACTTTTCCAGTGGTATAAGCCGGGCAGACTTCCTGGCAGCGGTAGCACATGATACAGGCATAAGCATCCATCACCTGCTCCCAGCCCAGATGCTCCAAGCGCGTGGCGCCGAACTGTTCGATATTCTCATCCTCAAAATTCAAAGCTGAAAGTTCGCCCATTGAACGCCTTTGCGGTTTAAGCGCGAAATTGAGAGGTGCAAAAAAGATATGGATATGTTTGGAATAAGGGAAATAGGGCAGGAAACACAGGATCAAACCCAACGCAAACCAGAAGGCGATATGCTCCGCGGTGACTAAAGAGGTGTGACTCCAGCCACTCCAGTTTTTAGACAGCGCTGAGGCGAAAGGCTGCAAATTATCGATCTTTCCCGAGGCAGCGATATGAAAACTCTCTCCTAGAAAGCGCCCACCTACATGCAGGAAGATGAATGCCCCCACGATAGCTGAATCCCGTTGGATTCCAAAACGTGCTTTCGGGTGTAACAGAACCGTCTTGCGCGTCTGCAGCGTATCTGGGTTAATGTAGAAACGGCGGATGAGCAAATATGCCAGTCCTACAAACACAGCCACACTCGATAAGTCGGCACCGAACCGATACATCTCTCCAAAAACTGTCCCTTCACCCAAAAACACAAAACCAGGAATATAAGCCTGAAGAAGATCGCCAAAGTTTACCAGAATATAGAACATGAAACCCCAGCCCACAAAGGCATGAAACAGGCTGGGTCCCGGGCGCAGTTGAAAAGTAGGTTGGAGCGTGATCGTTTTAGCCAATGCCAGCCCGAGGCGCTGCAGTCCCAGGTTCCAGACTGGTTTACCCTGCCCGCGCCCCATAATACGCACGATGCGCTCCACACCAAGCCAGGTGAAATATAATGAGATAAAAACCGCAAGGATGAAAATAAACTTTTCGGGTAAAGATAGCATGCTTCGTCTCCTAATCCCTTTCTGGTTTGTGTTTTGAAGAGAGAATCCTATACCTGGTGATCACCGATGCAATCTGACGAATCCGGATTATACAAACTTTGTGCTTCTTATTTAACGGATAAGATGACAGGTCCTTCTTCAGTAATGGCAATCGTGTGTTCATATTGCGCTGAAAGTGAACCGTCTGCTGTAACAACGGTCCAATGGTCATCGAGGAGTTTGTAATCGGGACGACCGATATTAATCATTGGTTCGATGGCGATAACCATCCCCGCTCGCAGACGAGGACCACGTCCGCCGGGACCAATATGGGGAACATGCGGCGCTTCATGCAGGTTGCGCCCAACACCGTGCCCACCCCAATCACGCACAACACTATACCCCTGACGTTCAGCGAAATTCTGAATAGCCGCTCCGATATCCGAAAGATGATTTCCTGGCTGGGCTGCTCGAATTCCCATATTCAAACTCTCTTTGGTTATATCGAGTAAGCGCTGAACTGCTGAGGTAATATTTCCAACCGGATAAGTAATACAGGCATCACCACACCAACCTTGATAACTCAACCCAATATCAATACCCACAATGTCGCCTTCTTTAAGTACCCGTCCATTGGGTAATCCGTGACAAATTTGATCATTTACCGAAGCGGTGATGACTCCAGGAAAGGGGGGTTGGTCAGGATACAGACGATAGCCTTTATAAATCGCCTGAGCATTATTTTTTTCGATAAAATCAGCAGCAAGTTTATCCAGTTCACTTAACTTAACGCCAGGATGAATGGCTTCTCCAAGAATGTCAAATGCTTCTGCGACTAAGCGTCCAGCAATCCGCAATTGAGCAATATCCTCTTTTGTTTTTAGTTCAATCCCTAATGCTTGTTCTCGTCTTTTTCTAAACATGAATTCCTCTCTCCTATCCATGATTTTACCCCATATTGGAAGAATAATCACACCAACCTTAGTCACTAGTCAAAATAATCCCTTCCGATTCCCCAAAATTGCACCTTGCTTAATTAAGAAAATTCGCGTATAATCATCAATTGCGTTCATATCAAAGTCTATTTATATATAAAACCTATTCTAAAAGTTTCTCTCACGAGGTGTTACCGTGGCGCTTGGTAAAAAATCTTACGCTCGTATTCCAGTTTCTTTTCAATTACCCAACCTGATAGAAGTCCAACTCGAATCTTTCCAACGTCTCAAAGATGAAGGTCTCGCCGATCTTTTTGAAGAGATATCCCCGATTGAGTCTTACAACAAAGAAATGAGGTTGTATTTTCCGGGAACATCCAAAGAAGCCGAAGAGTTTGATCTAAAATTCAAATTTGATGAACCAGAACATAGCATCGAAGAATGTGTCGAGCGTGATTTAACCTACGCCTGCCGTTTGCGTGTCTCTGTATTATTAGCGGGACCCGGCGTCTCGGAACCGAAAGTGAAGAGTATTTACCTGGGAGAATTCCCAGAGATGACGGATAAAGGAACTTTCATCATCAATGGGACAGAACGTGTGGTTGTTTCGCAATTAATCCGTTCGCCAGGTGTTTATTTTGAAGCACCGGTTGACCGGTCTACAGGCAGGCGGCTTGCCACAGCCAAGTTAATTCCAGACCGCGGGGCTTGGATGGAATTTGAGACCCGTAAGAGTGATTATTTGACTCTCAAATATAACCGCCGCCGCACGGTGCCGATTACGATCTTCTTAAGGGCATTAGCCGCCATCGATGACGGTGTGTTTGAATCACCGATCAAGACCGGCGCAACAGATGAGCTTATCGCATTATTCAGCGATATCGATAATAACCCCGACCGCCAGTTTATCGCTTCCACCCTGCAGCAAGAACCGGAATGGAATCTCAGTGGTGGAACCACCATCGGTGAAGCGGCATTAATCGAGTTCTTCAAACGGATGCGCCCGGGTGATCCGGCAACGCTGGATAATGCACGCGGCTTCCTTGAAGAACAACTCTTCGACAAACGCCATTACGACCTTGAACGAGTCGGACGCTACAAACTTAACCAGAAATTGGAGTTAAGTAAGTGGGTGCCTATCTCTCACCGTCAAATATCACGCTGGGATATCGTTTATCTTCTGCGACGGATGATCGCCATTAACAACGGCGTCGAGAATCCCGATGATATCGACCATTTGGGCAATCGCCGCGCAAAAACAGTCGGCGAATTAATCCAGGCAAAGCTGCGGGTTGGCTTACGCCGTATGGAGCGAGTCATTAAAGAACGCATGTCCATTCGCGAAAGAGCACAAGACCCCACACCCGAAGAATTGATTAACACCCGTCCGCTGGTATCGGCTTTACGTGAATTCTATGGCTCCAGCCAATTATCTCAATTCATGGATCAGACCAACCCGCTTTCGGAATTACGCCACAAACGAACGCTCTCTGCGTTGGGACCTGGCGGTCTGCGGCGGGAACGTGCGGGTTTCGATGTGCGCGATGTCCATCACTCACACTACGGGCGAATCTGTCCTATTGAAACACCAGAAGGTCCAAACATCGGTTTGATCGGACGTCTGGCATGTTATGCGCGCGTCAACCAATACGGCTTTATCGAGACCCCATACCGCAAAGTTCTACGTTACATGGTGCCACAAGACCCGAGATTGGTAGGGAGAGCCTTACGCCGCGATGTCAAAAACCCAGAAACTGGGGAAGTTGTCGAAAAAGAAGGCGTACGGGTTACCAAAGAAATAGCAGAGAAAATCTCAAAAATACCATCGACGGAGAATATCTACATCGTACCTTATGTTACAGATGATATCTCTTACCTTTCCGCCGATGTAGAAGACAAATTTATCATCGCCCAGGCGAACACGAAAATCAATAAGTACAAGGAGTTTGCGAACCTGCGCATCTCATCACGCCAACACTCCGATTTCGTTTTTGAGGATGTCGTTAATATTGACTATATGGATGTAGGTCCGCTGCAAATTGTCGGCATTAGTGCGGCACTGATTCCTTTCCTGGAACATAACGATGCCAACCGGGCTTTGATGGGTTCGAATATGCAGGCTCAAGCAGTTCCGCTTCTATTACCGGACGTGCCTCAGGTTTCGACTGGTATGGAATACTGGGCTGCCATCGACTCAGGACAGGTGGTCATTGCTGAAGAAGATGGCGATGTTTTAGAAGTCAGCGGCAAAAGCGTTACCCTGCAGCACAAAGACGGCGTAACGAAAAAATACATGCTGAGAAAATATAAACGCTCTAACCAGAGTACCTGCATTGACCAGCGTCCAGCCATCGTCAAAGGACAACGCGTCCACAAGGGCGATGTAATTGCCGACTCTTCTTCTACTGAAGGTGGGGAACTGGCATTGGGACAGAATGTGATGATGGCGTTCCTTTCATGGGAAGGAGCAAACTTCGAAGATGCAATCGTTATTTCAGAACGCCTGGTACAACGCGATGCGTACACTTCGATCCATATAGAAAAGTATGAGGTTGAATCGCGCGATACCCGTCTTGGTCCTGAAGAGATCACACGTGACATTCCCAATGTCGGTGATGATGCCATCAAAGATCTGGATGATGAAGGTATCATCCGGGTTGGGGCTGTGGTTATCCCCAATGACATTCTGGTCGGAAAGATTTCACCTAAAGGTGAAAAAGAACTAACGCCAGAGGAACGTCTGTTACGAGCCATCTTTGGCGAGAAATCTCGAGATGTAAAAGACACTTCACTGCGCATGCCGCACGGTGAACGCGGGAAGGTTGTGGATGTACAGAAATTTACTCGCGAGGAAAACTCAGATCTCATGGCTGGTGTGGATACGATGGTGCGTGTGTCTGTTGCCCAAAGGCGCAAGATTACCGCTGGCGATAAAATGGCAGGACGACACGGAAACAAAGGTGTCATCTCCCGCGTTGTACCAGTCGAGGATATGCCTTTCATGGATGACGGCACACCGATTGAAATAATTCTTAACCCCACTGGTGTTCCGGGGCGTATGAACCTGGGACAGGTTTTAGAGACTCACCTGGGTTGGGCTTCAAGCCGGCTTGGTTTCCGCGCGATTGTGCCCGTATTCGATGGTGCAACCGAACGCGAGATCGAAGCTGAACTAGCACGCGCCTGGATGATCGACCGGGCATGGAAGGATATCGGTGAACAAGCATGGATCTGGCTGAATAACCAGAGTTACAACCCAGATGATTTTGAAGATGACGAGGAAGTTCGCAATCTTTATCTGGAAGAGTGGTTAGGCGGACGAAATTATGACGTATCGAACATCAAATCGGATCAAACCTATGCGCGGCGAATTGCTTTGCGGGAATGGATACGCGATAAAGGCTATGATCCGGATGGCATTCTCTTCTTTGAAGATATAAAGCTCGATGTAGATGAACGCGAAGAGCAAGATGAACGCACCATCAGCACCGGTTTACGTTTATGGATGAGAGATCTTTCTGAGCGCGAGGATACGTCAGAGATCGTCATGAATTCTGGAATTGATTGGGCGAATCTAACCGATGAACAACTCCCAGAAACTGCCCAAAAGTTGATGCTGATTACAGGTAGACCGGTACCAACGCTGGGTGAGCAAGTCCTGCGCGATGGAAAAACCGGACAGCCCTATGACCGCCCAGTGACGGTAGGCGTGATGACCATGCTTAAGCTCCACCATCTGGTCGAAGATAAAGTACATGCCCGCTCTACGGGTCCATACAGCCTGGTTTCTCAACAACCTTTGGGTGGTAAGGCACAATTCGGTGGACAACGTTTCGGCGAAATGGAAGTCTGGGCGTTGGAAGCCTATGGGGCAGCCTATACTTTGCAAGAAATGCTCACCGTCAAATCAGATGACGTCCAGGGACGCGTCAAAACCTATGAAGCCATCGTCAAAGGTGAACCCATCGAAGAACCGAGTATCCCGGCTGCTTTCCGGGTGCTGGTCAAAGAGCTACAAAGTCTTGGCTTAGCGGTTGAAGCCATTACAGATACGGGCGATGTCATCAAATTTGGTAAAGATGAGGAACGCCGCAGACCGGTAAAAGCTGGCACTGGTTTGCTCAACCTTGGAGATGACTTATACTCCTAAAATAATAAAATAAGCCCTTCAAGAATACATATTGAGGGGCTTTTTTTCATGGTATTCTCTGGCTTTCTCTTAAAATATTAATATTTATTAACAGTTTTTTCTTGTATATTCGACTCAAACCGTTGTTTGATTATCAGACCGATTTCATATTTAAACAGAATCAGGAGGTTCGTTATGCATAATACTCGTTTTATGATTATCGCCGCTACCGTATTTCTTCTTCTCGCATGCAATATCCCCAGCCTGGGTGGTTTGGGTCAACAGAATGATACAAGCATGGGGGGGACAGTCCAGGCACAACAGGCAACCATCGATGCATTGCAAAAGAAACCTACAGAAGTGCCACCAACCATAGAACCGCCTTCAGAAGTACCCACAGAAGCCGAACCTGAACCAACTTCCCCGCCCCCTGAAGAAGAAGCCACTGAAGCCCCTACTCAGGCAGCGCCAACCACAAAAGAAACTTTATCCACTGACTTTACCAGCAACGCGGGATTTTTTACCCTGCAGGATAAAATGGAAATTAAGGATGGTGGATTGTTCATGGGAAAATTTGAACGCTGCGCTGATTTTACGATTGAATTGAACCAACCTGCAGGTTGCTTAGCGGTTTGTCAGGCTTGTGGAGAAGTCAGCGACTATGATGTGAGTTTTGATCTTTCCTATGTCGAGGGTTTAGTGGACAAACAGTTTGGGTTTGCCCTGCGTTTTGACGATAAGAATGGGAACAATATGATTGACCGCGATGATTATTTCCTCGGATTTATCTTTTCATATTACGCCGGGGATTCCTGGGTATTGGTTGAACATCGTCCTAAAGATGCCGCAGCATCCTGGTATAACTTACGCGGTGGAAGCCCCCATTTACGCGGTAAAAGTACGATGCCTTTACGGATTCATATCACCTCTTTCAACGGTGGTAAACGAATGATGCTCTGGATGGAAGATGAACTCATGTTTAAGATTCAATCCGAAGATCCGGAAAAAGTTGAACGCATCTTCTACATCAATATGCCAGACAAGGGCAAAATTGGATTCTGGGTTGCCAATAACAATATCAAGCTGAAATACGGAAACTTTAACTTTTCAAGCAAAGTTGAGGAACCAAGCGACTGGTAATTTGATAAACAGTTATTCAATGGAATAATTTTTAGGAACGATTCACAAAACTTAAATGGACATTTCACCCAGATATTGATATAGTATATATACGATGTCTACAATCACCGATGACTTACAGTATTTACAAGTATCTCTGGATGAACTAGAGATCTACCTCAAATCCAGCGCTCTCGATTGGTTAATGCCAGGCAGCGTGTCAGGGAGTAATACACCATGCCCCAACCTGACACCGGCTGCCTTTCTTTTAATCCGGGCTCGCTTGCGCATCCCCGGTCTGTCTACACAGGAACAACAACTGCTCGAGATTATCGACCAACAAACCGCTGCTATTCTCGGACGCTGGCGGACAGCATGGGATCACAAAGCCAGCCAGGAATTTTCGATGCGTTTGGACCTGTGGCGACATTTTCTGGAAGATTACCAGGATGCGCCGCAAGAACAGGCACCTTATTACCGCTATGAAGTTACTCAGCGGGTCTATCTTGAATTTCTTCATTCCATGCTACCAAACATAGATTCTGATCTGAACATTCTGGATGAAGGATTAAAATTATTCTTTATTCCTGGAATTTTCATCTGGGAGACTGCTCAAGAATCTGTTTTCAAGCAAAATCCTTATTGGTTTCTATATGGCACATTAAAACCGGGTTGATTCTCAGAAGAATTTTTTGTCTATGATAATCATTAAAGTTTTATTTTTTTCTGCCGTTAACAATAGTAGTCAAATAACAAGGAGGTCGGTATGCATGAAATGATAAATAAAATAAATCTCACCAAGCTCTCTCGTGTTTTGCTTGTGCTGCTTTTACTGGCGGTCCTGCTTTTCTGGCTTGCACCCCAAGCCAAAGCGGCATGGAATGTTACCTGTACACGCTATCACGTTGTAAATTGGGGTGAAAATCTTTACCGGATCGGTCTGCGATATGGCGTAAGCTGGCAAACTTTGATGGCATGGAACAGTCTGTGGAGTACGATCATCTATCCAGGGCAATGGCTATGCGTGGCCACCACCGACCCATTACCACCTCAGCCTTTGGGTTGTCTGAGAACTTACACGGTCGTGCCTGGAGACACTTTATATTGGATCGGAGTACGAAACGGCGTCTCATGGGTTACATTAATGTACTGGAATGGTTGGTTCTCATGGATCATCTATCCAGGACAGGTGTTCTGCGTAGCGAAATAACCGCGTGACAGAAAACCTACGCTCCTATCTGGACTTTGCCGTCGAAACTGCCTATCTGGCAGGCAGACTCACCCTGGGATATTTTCAATCCGGCATCCGCCCGGATATGAAACCAAATGATACCCCGGTCACGATAGCGGATAAGAAATCCGAGGAGTTAATCCGCAAACGCATCGAAGAATATTACCCGACACATGCGATTATCGGTGAAGAATATGGAAAAACGAATGCTGAAAATGCTTCTCATCGTTGGTATATTGACCCGATAGATGGGACGAAGGCATTTGTGCGCGGCATTCCCACCTATTCGATTTTGATCGGATTGGAAATTGAAGGGAAGATGAGCACCGGAGTGATTTATCTACCCGCCCTGGATGAGATGGTAGACGCAGCACTCGGCGAGGGCTGCTGGTGGAATGGACGGAGAGCATGGGTTTCGAACCTGACCAGCCTTAAACAGGGGTTATTCGTGTCCAGCATTTCCGATTTAACCCCGCTGCGCCAGGATGGTGTCTGGAACATTATCAAGGAAAGAAC
>JBAXBF010000066.1:0-13001 GCA_037142095.1 Chloroflexota bacterium | reverse complement strand
CGGCCATCTTAGCAATTTCACCTGCCCAAGCCCCGGTGGCATTGACAACCAGATCGGCATGGATTTCATATTCTTTTTCCGTCTTGCGGTCAAAAACTTTCATGCCGATTACGGTTTTACTGTTGTCAACAAATATCTCTTTTACTTCTGTATAAAGTTTAAACTTGGCACCATTTGACTTCGCTGACGCTGCGAAGGATAACGCAAGTCGCAGCGGATCAAACGTACCATCTGGAACTACAAATGCTGTTTGCACATTTGGATTCAGATTTGGTTCTAATTTGAGCACTTCCTGGGCACTAATTTCTTTAATAGGGATGTTGCACTCACCGCAACCCTTAATAAAAGCCTCTCGATACGCCATATCGCTATCATTTATGGCAATAAAGAGCCCAGGTCCCGGTTCAATAACTTCCGGAACTATCTTACGCAATATCTGGTTTTCCTCGATACATTCAATGGCAGATTCATGGTCTTTTACTGCATACCGCCCGCCGCAATGTAAAAGACCATGGGTACGCCCGGAAGTGCCACTCACGAGAGCACCTCTCTCCACCACGGTAACATCGAAACCGCGCATGGCAAGATCGTGAGCAGTTGCAATGCCGGTGAAACCAGCACCGACAATAATAACATGGGGTTTATTCATACGTCCACGCTCCCTCGATCAGATTATCTTTCATGATAGAAATACGGTGTAAATACTTTTTGGTTTATTGAAGTAGTCAAAAGATAGACACATTAGAGCTAACTTTTGGTAATTCGTGTCATTTCTTGAATATATAACGATTAATAAAGTAAAACAATACAGCAACGACTGGAATCGAAATCGCCAACACTAACGGCGGAAGTACTCGATCCCAGAATGGGACATTCGGATCACCCTGTTCAGCAATCCACACAGCTAAAATAACACTAACAATAAGGATAACAATAATAGCGGTCCGCATGGATATCCACGGGTCCGAGAGTTTTTTCCTGATCTCTTCTGATGATAACGGTTTTTCTTTGGGTTCTTTCTCTATATTGCGTCTACTCACAACACTCTCCATTTTACGGGTTTATAAAGTAGGGGCATCCTGATGGGGTGCCCCTACTTATGGTTCAATCGAGGAGGGTGCAGTTTGTTATTCCTGAATAACCATCCTGAATATTTTCACTGCCTCCCTACGAGAAAGAATTACTCAATCCAGTCAAAAGTGCGGGTTACAGCCTTCTTCCAACCAGCGTAGATCTTCTCACGCTCGGCTTCTCCCATCTTGGGAGCCCATTCCTTATCCTTACCCCAGTTCTCACGGAGTTCGTCAAAGGTCTTCCAGAATCCAACTGCCAAGCCGGCTGCATAAGCAGCACCCAAAGCGGTGGTCTCGGCAACGATCGGGCGGATTACGGGCACGCCCAGGATGTCAGCCTGGAATTGCATGAGCAGTTCGTTGTAAACCATGCCGCCGTCGACTTTCAGGGCGGTGAGTTTTACGCCAGAGTCCTTGTTCATAGCGTCGAGGACTTCACGGGTCTGGTAAGCAGTTGCTTCCAGGGCTGCACGAGCGATGTGAGCCTTAGTGACATAGCGGGTCAAACCAACGAGTGCACCACGGGCGCTTGACTTCCAATAAGGAGCAAACAAGCCGGAGAATGCCGGAACGAAGTAAATACCGCCGCTATCATCGACCGACTTAGCCAGATGTTCGATCTGCGGTGAAACATCGAAGAACTTCAGGTTATCACGCAGCCACTGCACTAATGCGCCAGTGATAGCGATCGAACCTTCCAAGGCGTAAACTGCAGGTTGGTCACCCACTTTATAGCCCAGGGTTGTCAAAAGTCCATTCTTGGACTGAACGGGTTTGGTACCCGTGTTGAGCAGCATGAAGCAGCCAGTTCCATAGGTATTCTTTGCTTCACCAGCCGAGTAGCATGCCTGTCCGAACAGAGCAGCCTGCTGATCGCCTAAGTCACCAGCGACAGCGATACCAGCCAAGTCACCGACAGCCACGCCATATTTGGCACTGGAAGCCATTACCTTGGGCAACATAGCCTTCGGAACGCCCATGATCTTCAAGATTCCATCGTCCCAGTCCAGGGTTTCCAGGTTCATAAGCATCGTGCGGGAAGCGTTGGATACGTCAGTTACATGCACGCCGCCCTTAGTACCACCGGTCAGATTCCAGATGACCCAGGAGTCGATATTGCCGAACAGAACTTCGCCTTTCTCAGCTTTGGCACGTACGCCTTCGACATTGTCCAGGATCCACTTGATTTTCGGACCAGAGAAATAAGTTGCTAAAGGCAGACCAACCTTCGGGCGGAAACGATCCTGACCGCCGTCTTTTGCCAGTTCATCGCAGATTTTATCAGTGCGGGTGTCCTGCCAGACAATCGCGTTATAAACTGGCTTCCCGGTGGCTTTATCCCACACGACAGTGGTTTCGCGCTGATTGGTTACACCAACGGCGGCGATATCTTTAGGATCAACACCACTCTTCTTCAAACAACCCTTGATAACTTCCTGAGTGCGTTCCCAAATTTCCATTGGATTGTGCTCAACCCAACCTGGCTTCGGGAAAATCTGCTCATGTTCTTTCTGGTCAACGCCAACTACCAAACCTTTGTGGTCGAAAATCATGAAACGAGTACTGGTGGTACCCTGGTCAACTGCTGCTGAATATTTCGCCATAGTATATCCTCCGTAACAAAAAAAGTAAATAGGTTTATAGAGTATTGCACCGAAGTGCTATACAACGATAGGTATTACTTCCAAATTTCGGCGGCTGCCTTCAGAAGGAAGTAAGAAGAAGTTGCGCCGGGGTCTTGATGCCCTGCGCTGCGTTCACCCAGGTAACTGGCTCGCCCTTTGCGGGCTACGAGCGGAATGGTATCTTTCATCCCTTTTTCAGCAGCGGCGGCAGACTCGGCTAATGCCTCAGCAATGGTTTTTCCATTTTGCGCTGCATCTTTAAGGGTATTCAATGCTGGAGTCAAGGCATCTACCATTGTTTTGTCTCCAAGTACAGCCTTGCCGCGCGCGACAACACCGATTAAGGCTGCATCCAGCATATCACACCAATCTTTCAGATCCAAAGTCATCTTTCCAGCGCTCTTTGTTCCCATTTGCATAAAGAGTGTGCCGTATAAAGGTCCACCTGCACCACCGACTGTGCTTAAAAGCGTCATACCAACCATTTTTAGTACAGAACCAATATCTTTATCTGCCACTTCTGGCATTTTCTTAACAACCGCCTGAAAGCCGCGGTTCATATTCTCGCCATGATCAGCATCACCGATGGCTGAGTCGAGATCAATCAGATACTGGCGGTTTTCTGTAATTACGCCGGCATATTTATTGACCCATTCCAATACGTCTTTTTGTTCAATAGCCATAGATTACTCCTGGATGAGGGAGTATCTGTAAATTACAGACTCCCCTCATATTACACTATGCACCCCAACGCAGGCCTGCTGTCTTGACGGGCGCATCCCAAAGTTTAAGCAGGTCAGCATCCATCTTGAGCACAGTGATCGAGCATCCAGCCATCTCCAGACTGGTGATGTAAGAGCCAACCAGGTTGCGAACAACTTTCAGTCCGGCTTTGGCAGCAATTTCGCATGCTTTTCGATAGACGATGTAAAGTTCGATAGGAGGTGTACCACCCATACCATTCACGAACAAGAGTACTTCTTCGCCTGCTTTGAAGGGAATATCACTGATGACCGGCTCCATGAGCATCGCAGTAATCTCATCTGCACTCTTGAGTGCCATGCGCGTGCGTCCTGGTTCACCGTGGATACCGACACCGATTTCCATCATATCTTCAGGAAGATCAAAGGTCGGTTTGCCCGCATGAGGTACGGTGCAGGAAGTGAGCGCCATACCCATCGTGCGTCCCCAATCCTTGACTTTCTGGGCTACTGCAGTCACATCTTTGAGGGAGCGTTTCTGCTCAGCGGCTGCTCCGCAGACTTTCTCCATCAATACAGTGCTGCCAACACCACGTCGACCGGCGGTCCAGAGGCTGTCTTTGACTGCCACATCGTCATCAACAACGATCGAGGCAACTTCGATACCTTCTCCACGTGCCAAATCGGCTGCCATTTCAAAGTTCATAATATCACCGGTATAGTTCTTGACGATATGAAGAACGCCTGCGCCGCCGCTGATCGCTTTGGTTGCTTCCAACATCTGATCAGGTGTCGGTGAAGTGAAGACGGCACCCGGGCAAGCTGCATCGAGCATACCCATTCCAACAAATCCACCGTGCATCGGCTCATGTCCGGAACCACCACCAGAAAGCAAGCCCACTTTCCCTTTGACAGGGGCATCGGCACGCACGACATAGTTGGGATCATAATGAACTTTTACCAGATCCGGGTGAGCTAAAGCAACACCCTTTAAGGCTTCGATTACTACATCTTCAGGTTTGTTAATTAATTTCTTCATCGTTTAAATGTCTCCTTTTTATTACTACAATTTTCGTAGTGTAAACGGTTACACAGGTCTTTATAAATAGGGTGGGCGTTTTCACGCCCACCCTGAATGGGATTTGTTGCTTGGGTTTTTATTGTGACGCTATGCGTCTGAAAAAAATTATTTAGCTAAATTGGGGGTTACAAACCAATCATAGGTGAAGATACCAACCAAACCGCCGACGATGGGTCCAATGACTGGAACTGCCAACCAATAGATTCCATCGAATAGCCCTTTCGTGCCAACGAGTAAACCGAAGAGACGAGGACCAAAGTCACGGGCAGGATTGATCGCATAGCCGCTGGGTCCACCGAGGGAGATACCAACTGCCAAAACGGTCAAAGCGACTACGAATACGCCCAAATTGTCCTTTAAGCCCATGTTCTTGCCATCGCCGCTGGCGAGGATGCCCCACAGGAGGACTGATGTGCCAATAACTTCTGCGATGAATGCATTCACGAGGCTATAAGATCCGCCTTCGCCTTTGTCACCCACAGCGCCCCAGAAGGAGTTTCCGAATACGCCACCGGGACCGGTGCACCAAACGTTCGGCATACCAGCTTTCTGCAGTCCTTCCATATAGACCAAGAAGACGAGGAATGCGCCCAAGAATGCACCCACAACCTGTGCTACGATGTAGGGGAGGACGTCCTTCATCGGGAAGCCACGTTTCACTGCCAAAGCAACCGTTACTGCCGGGTTGAGATGAGCACCAGAAACGCCGCCGGTGATATAGACGGCTACTAATACAGCCATCGACCAACCGATGACAATCGTGTTCCAGTCATAACCTGCTGAAGCTAAACGAGGAGCTAAACCTACGTTCGCGACAACACCATCACCCAAGAGGATAAGGATGCAGGTACCAAAAATTTCGCCAATTATCCCTTTCATAAAAATTCTCCTTTTTTGATAAATAAATTAAAATAGTTTCTGGACGACAATTTCTTATTCATCCCAAGCAACCTTCCCATCTTTCACACAAAGACCTATTGTACACAATATACTTCTACTCATTTTATGATTTAATCATCTTCAACCGATCAAATCACCACCTCTTTCGTCACGAATAAAGGTATCTCGCTGCTAATTCACCAATTTACGATCCTACGCTACGAGTTACTCAACATTCTAATAATAGATAACCCATAATTTCCCTATTCGTTTCGCGAAAGAGGAATGAGTTTTAGGTTTTGCCATTAAATTGTTAAAGTACAGTACTTCTGATACTACAGTTGACACCTGGACACCAAAAATAATTACAGAAAACACTGTCTAATGAAGAGCCCAAAATAAAAAACCGTTATAAAGTTTCTTATGAACTTAATAACGGTCTTTATTTAATACTGCTTCGAGTCGCAGAAAGTGCCAGGTGTTTTCCCATAATTTCATATTCATATTATATGGTACTTTAGGACATTGTCAAGGAAGCGTTTTCATTTCTAATAAATGATTAATGTTTCTGTAACTTGTATTGACGTTTATTGCAATATCTTTTTACATAAATCTCAAAACAAAGAAAATAACCAACATATTTTGTATGGAAATGCGGCTATCTATCGATTTCCATCTAATTCCCCAAAGAGTCTTTTCTCACCTCAAAAAATCTCCTATGTAATTCATTGCCAGTAAGGTATGGGTGTGCTAGAATCAAGGTAGATGAGAATGCTCAAGATGTATTTTTCCAATGTCAGAGCCATTATCGAAAATATTATTATTTAGGAGATAAGAATGCACAGCAAATGGAATCAGCAATATGCCAGACGGATGAAGCGTATCACTAGCTCGGCTATTCGTGAAATCTTAAAATTAACAGACCAGCCGGATATCATTTCCTTTGCTGGAGGATTACCAGCCCCAGAAGTCTTTCCTGTTGAAGAAATTGCACTGGCATGCCAGCATGTATTGGATAATTACGGACCCAAAGCGTTACAGTATTCGACTACCGAAGGATACCCACCTTTACGCGAACTTTTAGCAAAGCGTGCCAGCAAGCCTGGATTCAACGTAACGCCTGACAACATCTTAATCACGACCGGATCCCAGCAAGGGTTAGATCTGCTTGGCAAAATCTTTATTAACCCCGGAGATACAATTCTTGTTGAAACGCCCACTTATCTCGGCGCATTGCAAGCATGGAACGCTTACGAACCTGAATATTTAATGGCGCCAATGGATGATGATGGTTTGATTATCGATGGGCTAGAAGATTATTTTCGCACATCCCCTAAATTCATGTATGTCCTACCAACCTTCCAGAATCCAACCGGAGTCACGCTTTCTTTAAAACGGCGACACGAATTGGTCAAGAAAGCGGATGAGTATGGTATTCCCCTTTTAGAGGATGATCCGTATGGTGCTCTGCGTTTTGAAGGAGAACATTTGCCTTCTATCATCGAACTTGATGGACTGTTACGCCAGGAAGAAGGTGCGTACGACGGTAATGCCATCTATTTGGGTACTTTTTCCAAAATACTGGCACCCGGATTCCGGCTTGGATGGACTGTTGCCCCTTATGAGGTGATTAAAAAACTTGTCCAAGTTAAACAAGGTGCCGATCTGCACACCCCAACTTTCAACCAAATGGTGGCATACGAGCTTCTGGCAGATGGGACCATCGACCGCCACATTAAACTCATCCAGAATATCTACCGCGAGCGACGCGATCTTATGTTAAAGACCCTGGCAGAGACTTGCCCTGAATGTGTGCGCTGGACACAACCCCAGGGGGGATTGTTCCTGTGGATTACACTCCCAGAGGGACATGACACAAACGAAGTGCTCAAGCAAACGGTTGAACGCAAATGCGCTTTCGTACCCGGTTCCCCTTTTCATCCGAATGGCAGCGGGTTGAACACGATGCGGCTTAACTTTTCCAATGCAACACCAGAACAAATCGTTACCGGAATCACCTGTCTGGGTGAAGTTTTGAGAGATGTAACGAAATAAATTGACAAAATAATAGCGTGCTGAAAATGGATTTTTATTAACCTTTTTTCAGCATTCCCTTGTTTCCGTTCAAAAATAAGATGAAACAAGATAACTCAGAACTGGCAAAAGAAGCTTTCAACTTGCTGAACATTCGCCTGACCGAAAGTCAAATAACGGCGATGGAGCGCTTTCAAGTCGAACTCTTGGATTGGAACAGCCGTTATAATCTCACTGCGATCCGCGAACCAGCCCAAATTCGGACGAAACATTTTTTAGATTCTTTAAGTTGTTCCCTGGTAATGCGGGGCACCCGCATCCGCCGCGTTATTGACATCGGCACTGGGGCAGGCTTCCCTGGTATCCCCCTAAAAATTCTTTATCCTGATATGCAGTTGACTCTGGTTGACTCTGTGGAAAAGAAGACGGATTTCTGCCAGCATGTGGTCCAAGTATTGGGTCTGGAAGGAGTAACCATCCTCAATGCGCGGGCTGAAGAATTGGGACAGAACCCTGTTCATCGAGAACAATACGATTGGGCATTGGCACGTGCCGTAGCTATTCTGCCAATTTTAGGGGAGTACCTGCTGCCTCTCGTCGCTGTCGGTGGACATATGCTCGCCTTAAAAGGGGAAACCGCTCCCGCCGAAGCACAAGCCAACGAACATGCCGCCCGCCTTCTTGGCGGTCAACTCCGCCAAATTACGCCTGTAACCCTGCCCGGTGTAACGGAGCAACATTATCTGGTGGTTGTCGATAAGACCGCCGCAACATTACCCACCTACCCGCGCCGCCCCGGCATCCCTGCCAAACGCCCATTAATTAATCCCTCTTCATAAAATTTTGCGAAAAAACCTTCCTGCTCTGGCATACTCCTTGCAACAATAGAGACAGCCTGATTATTAATCTTTGTATTCTGGGAGGCAATTCGCATGAAACTAAAACTCCTTTTCCACTGGATGAAAACTGTGCCAATTAATTGGACAATACTGCGCGCACTCATTCTTTGTACACTGCTATTCAGCACGGGTTTCGGTAATGGGCAGCCTGTTATTAAGGCACAGGCTCCTGCAACCCCAACCCCCCTGCCATCAATCCTACCAACGCAGATTCCTTCACCTGCGCCAGAACAACCAGTCCTATCCACCATTCATTGGCCATCCGCGGAGGAAGCCCTGCTGACGACCAGTTCGTCACCGGCTCAAGGTACCGACCGCGGGCAAATCATCGCCAACGCGTCAGGAGATATCTTGAACGTCCCACCTTATCTCTGGCATCACGGCTGCGGTCCCACCGTTGCAGGGATGATCTTCGGTTATTGGGATAAACACGGCTTTGACAAACTCTTTCCAGGCGATCCCATCACCCAAACAGATGCTGTTAATGAAGCCATTGCCAGTATCGATCATTACAATGATTACAGCATCCCGCTCGATGACCTTGCGAACAGCCCCATCCTCCTGCCAGATAAATCCGAAGATCCACAAGGAGATGAACACAAAGATAACTCCATTGCGGACTTTATGAAAACATCTCAATCCAAGCAAGGACTCCGTTATGGATGGACATCTACGCGCACGACCACAGAAGGCTTTACGAATTACATCAAATCTGTAGCACCAGAATACTCTTACCTGGCACGCTTGATTACCATGGAAGATGAACTCAATTGGGATGTGTTGCGCGGCGAAGTCACATCCGGTCACCCGATGCTGCTCATTGTCGATACAAATGGAGATGGAGAAACCGACCACGCCGGTACGGTTATTGGGTACAACGACGACACCAGCCAGATGTATGGTATCTACGACACCTGGGATACGAATGTTCACTGGTATCCATTCATCAAAATGCAGTCAGGACAGAAATGGGGCGTGTATGGCGCGATCATTTTCAATATTGGCTACACTTTTTCAGTCAACAGCACCGTAGATAAGCCGGATGCCAATCCCGGAGATGGTAAATGTGAGACGTCCACCCCGGGGGAATGCACGCTGCGGGCTGCCGTTCAGGAAGCAAACACAGGCTCAGGATATGATACGATTATCCTTCCAGCGGGCGTTTACACACTTACTCTCAATGAAAAACTGGAAATTCTGCAAGGAATTTCAATAAGTGGCGCCGGGAAAGGCAAGACTATCATCGATGGTAATAACTTAAATGTCGTTTTATCATTTGGGGTATTACCTACAGGAACCCTGGAAACAAAGCCCGAAACAAATGCTATATCGAACCCGTACCGCTATGCCAGTATCAACGGTGTAACCATCCGCAACGGCAAGGGCGGGATTAATGCCTATGGTTTTAACAATCTGGTTTTGACAAACAGCGAAGTAACAAACAACGCAGGACCTGGGATTTGGGCTTACGCTAATCCACTCACAATCAATAACAGTATCATCAGCAATAATACTTATCCGGGCTTTACCGGCGGCATCAGCTCTCAATTGAACTTTTTAACATTGAACTATACAACCGTCAGCAATAACAGCGGCGCAACGGGTGGAATATATGCTGATAACGGTTTTTATGTTAACGGCAGCACCATTAGCGGTAATACCGGAACCGGAGGCACGGGTGGATTGGAACTTGCCGGAGCAGGGACAATCCTCAACAGTACTGTCAGCGGCAATACAGGCTTGGGCATCTCGGTTAATGACGAAACCAAGATCATTAACACCACAATCACTGGAAATAACGGTGGGGTTTTCTTCAAAGGAAACAGCAGCGTTACATTACAAGCATCGATTATCGCCAACAACATCGGCAGTAACCTCTCAGCCGTAAGCGGTACAAAATTCACATCGAATGGTTATAATTTGCTTTCGGATGCTCAATCCACTGTTTTCACACCCGCGACTGGGGATAAGATGGGAACAGACCCTAAACTCGGCATCTTGAAAGATAATGGTGGACCTACTTTTACGCACGAGTTATTGTTTACCAGCCCAGCCATCGATGGAGGTAATCCAAGCGGCTGTACGGATAATACCAACAGCATTCTCGTATTAGATCAGCGGTTGATGACCCGTCCGGTCGACGGCAGCGGTGATAGCATTGCTGTATGCGACATCGGATCTTTCGAGGTACAAGCACCGATAACACCAACCCCAACATCGCTGACACCAACTGCAACGATGACCTTCACACCCAGCGCTACGCCAGTTACGATAACCCCGAGCGTCACACCGAGCGTCACACCGAGCCTCACGCCCAGCGTCACACCGAGCCTCACACCCAGCGATACACCGAGCCTCACACCTAGCGCTACGCCGGTTACGATAACCCCGAGCGCCACACCCATTACGATGACTCAAACCGTGACGCCTACCAAAACTCCCACAAATACACCCCTGCCCGGATGTTATGAAGCCATCGTAAACGGTGATTTTGAGAAAGATGAAGGTTGGACTTTACCAGCTACCAGACATACAGCCGGATATGATGCCAATCTCGCGAAAGCAGCCTCAGCCGATTACTCTACTGACGAAGTTCATTCGGGAAAGCGATCTATGCGCACCGGTATTCTCAACCCAAACAGAAACATCTACAGCTATTCTTCCGCCTGGCAGCAAGTCAGCATCCCATCCACTGCCAGCAGCGCGATGCTCAATTTCTGGCTCTTCCCACAAAGCGTTAACGGCATTGATAACTATGATGTCCAACTGATGATCTTGCTGAATAATTCCAAACTGGAACTTGAACGCCCAGTTAATATGCGCAGCAATGAACGGATTTGGAAGTCTTACCAGTTCGACATGCGCAAATATGCCGGACAGACAGTCTGGGTCTACTTTGGAACCTACAACAATGGTCTGAGCAGCACGATGGGTATGTATGTAGATGACGTATCCTTAAGGATTTGCGCGACTTCGACTTCCATCCCCAATCCCACTTTAATTCCAATCACTTTAATTCCACTAACATTATTACCCCAATAAGCTAAAAACGCTTCAAGAATGGTAAAACAGTCGTAAGAAAAATCAGGGTGCTCACATGTACCCTGATTTTTATATTGCAGTTGACATTTCTCAACTCTTCCCTTAAACTAAGCCTATGCTCGCCCGCGTTTATTCATGTGCTGTTATCGGACTCGATGGTGTCATCGTTGAAGTTGAAGTTGATATTGGCAACGGTTTGCCAGGCATCACGATTGTCGGCTTGCCGGATACAGCCGTACAGGAAAGCCGCGAACGGGTACAAATGGCGATAAAGAACGCCGGAGCCGTTTTTCCACGCAAGCGTTTCATCGTTAATCTGGCACCTGCCTCTGTTCACAAAGAAGGTCCCGCTTACGATTTACCGATTGCCCTGGGTGTATTGGCTGCCACGGAGCAAATCCCTGCCAGCAATCTGGAGAGCACCTTAGTGATCGGTGAACTCTCACTAGAAGGGATGGTGCGCCACGTGCGCGGCGTCCTCCCCATGGCAGTCGTTGCCCGTAAAGAAGGATTCAAAAGTCTTTTCGTACCAGAAGCAGATGCGCCGGAAGCAGCATTGATCCCCGATATCGATGTTATTCCCATCGATTCACTGGAAAGCCTGATTGCATACATGAATGGCAAGCGCAAGATTACCCCATCACCCGCGCTGTCAATCGAAGCCTTGGATGTAATCACCCCCACAGACTTCAGCGATATCAAGGGACAGGAACACGTCAAGCGCGCCATGGAAGTTGCTGCGGCTGGCAATCACAACATGTTGATGGTGGGTCCGCCAGGCGCCGGGAAAACGTTGTTGGCGCGCGCCCTGCCTGGAATTTTACCACGCATGACATTAAATGAAGCACTAGACGTTACTCGCATCTATTCCATCGCCGATCAGCTACCGGTGGATGTTCCTTTGATGCGCCAGCGTCCCTTTCGCGCTCCGCACCACACGATTTCTAACGCCGGGTTGGTGGGCGGTGGTAATTTTCCACAACCAGGCGAAATCTCCCTTGCCCACCGCGGGGTGCTCTTTTTAGATGAATTGCCGGAATTTGGGCAGCGGACACTGGAAGTATTACGCCAACCGATTGAAGATAAGGTCGTAACCATCAGCCGCGCCCAGGGCTCCCTCACCTTCCCGGCAAACTTCATGTTAGTGGGAGCAATGAATCCCTGCCCGTGTGGTTATGCCGGAGACCCGCTGAAACCCTGCACTTGCTCGGCATCCATAGTTACCAAATATCAGAAACGCATCTCCGGTCCCATGCTGGATCGGATGGATATCTTCCTCGAAGTTCCCCGAGTCAATTATGAGAAACTCTCCGACCGGCGCATGGGGGAACCTTCTAATGGGATACGGGCACGGGTCGAGCAATCCCGCCAACGCCAGCGAGCGCGTTTCGATGGGACTGAGATCACCTGTAATGCCGATATGCGCACTGCCGAAATACGAAAGTATTGTGAATTGGATGACGCCGGACGCTCATTAATGAAAACAGCCATGACTCAGCTCCAATTATCTGCGCGCGCATACCATCGCGTCCTCAAGCTGGCGCGCACCATTTCCGACCTGGCAGGGTCGGAAGCCATATCAGCGGTACATTTGGCAGAGGCGTTGCAATACAGACCCAAGCTGGGTTTAATAGGTTGAGACTTTTTCGACTTGATTTTCTAGGAAA
>JBAXBF010000065.1:0-13089 GCA_037142095.1 Chloroflexota bacterium | reverse complement strand
ATAATCAATTTAGGATTATAATCTTATTAATCTATGCTTTTGGTTGAAAATAATAGATTAAGAGGAGTATCTTATGTTTGGATTAGGTATACCGGAGCTTGTAATTATCCTTGTTATCGTCATCGTTTTGTTTGGCGTAGGGCGAGTCAGCAAGGTATTTGGAGAAATGGGTTCGGGCATTCGTGCATTCAAGGAAGGGATAAAAGGTCCTGAAGATGAAAAAGCTGACTCTACCGGTAAGGTAGAGGATCAAAAAAAGGAATAGGTTAGTTAGAGCGTTTATTGCAACTCAATAAATACTCTCAGGGGAATTATTATTATAGTTTATTAAAAGGGTACAGGTCGTTTATGATATTGAGAGAGATTATCCATCTAGCTTCTGGTAAGATGCTCACTGATGTCGAAGATCTTGACATTGAGGTAAAGGGAGGCTACACAGCAGATTTGATGAGTGATGTATTAGCATCAATACAGCCGGATGCCATTTTATTAACAGGTCTATGCAATCCGCAGGTTGTCCGTACTGCTCAAATGGCAGATATTAGGGCTGTGATTTTTGCTGGGGGGAAACAACCAACGAGTGATGCGATTGACTTGGCAAATGAGGAGAAGTTACCACTAATTTCATCCCCTTATGGTCTTTATGAATTAAGTGGACGCTTATTTCAGTCGGGTCTCCCTAGTTTAAAAAAGATATAATTAGATAATGCAAGAAGAAAAGGTATTTACGAATCGGGAAACGGTGATCACAGATTCCGTTGCTCAGAATATCACGAAAGTTGAAGAGTTATCTTATGAATTAATGGTTAAAGATGTGATGGCTTCGAATATCCGAGTAGTTGAACCAGAAATGACGATGGCAGTCGTTATGGAACTATTCCGGAAGCATCGCATTTCAGGGGTACCTGTAGTTGTTGATGGTAACCTTAATGGAATCATTAGCCTGGAAGACTTAATCCGGTGTTTACAAAAAGGGGATTTGCAATCGCGGGTAAAGTCATATATGTCTTCCAATGTAATTACAATTAATTCTTATGATCCCGTCGTTAAAGCGCTCGAAATGTTTGAGAAGTCACATGTTGGTAGGTTCGCAGTGCTTGATACCGAAGGTAAACTTACCGGTATCATTACAAAGGGGGATGTGACGAGAGGTTTACTTCGGGCATTACATACCCGGTTTCAAGAAGAGGAGATCCGCCGCTATAGAGCAAGTCATCTCTTTGAAGATATTATATCTGATCGGACGAGCTTGATTTTGCGTTATTATACGAAACCACACGATATCATGAAAGGAGGGCAAGCTTCAAGTAATATTAAGCGTGCTCTTCTTCGACTGGGTGCTGATCCGCAGCTTGCCCGCAGATGTGGGATCGCTATATATGAGGCGGAGATAAACTTAATCATTCATGCCACTGATGTTGGTTACATTCGTGTAGAAATAGAACCGCACCAAATCACAATGAAAGTCAATGACAATGGGCCTGGCATAGAAAACGTTGAACAGGCTCTCAAACCAGGCTATTCTACTGCAAGTGAAGAAGTTCGTGAAATGGGTTTTGGAGCTGGTATGGGGCTGCCCAATATTAAACGGTGTGTTGACAAAATGACGATTGATTCGACACCTGGTAAGGGCACTCATCTTGAGCTTAAAATATTTGTAAAGAAAGATACCGCGAAATCGAAACAGGAGGAGTAAGGCGAATGGCTACCTTACAAGATGTGATCAAACGATTAGATTTAAAAGTATTGACCGAGGCAAGAGATTTTAGTCGGATTATTCCTGCCAGTGGATATGCTTCAGATATGTTAAGTTGCGTCATGGTGGGTGCTAAACCTGATGGACTTTGGATTACATTGCAATCCCATATGAATATTGTTGGAGTATCCTCATTGGTAGAAGCGTGCGCAATCATTATTACTGAGGATGCTGCGCCTGATGAGATAACGATCGCCAAAGCCAATCAACAGGGAGTTATTTTACTTGCGACACCTATGTCTACTTATGCGGTAAATGGACGACTATGGGATATGGGGATAAAAGAAGGGTAGAACGATAGAGATATCATTTACATCAAGAGATAATTGAATGACGGAGACTTTGCGCGATTTTGTGGCTGAATTGCATGTTCATACTGTCCTGTCTCCGTGTGCAGATGTTGAGATGATTCCCCCTCTGATTGTCCAGGCAGCTCTGCGAAAGGGTATACAGATCCTGGCAATTACAGATCACAACGCAACTGCAAACGTCAAGTCAGTACAAAAAGCAGCTAAAGGCACTGGTTTAGTTGTATTGCCTGGTATGGAAATGCAAACTCAGGAAGAGGTGCACATGTTGTGTCTCTTCGATACATTAGAGCAGCTTGAAACTTGGCAAGGCATAATAAATATTCATCTACCCGCTTTAGAAAACACTCCAGAATATTTTGGTGAACAATTTGTTGTTGATGAGACCGGAGATTTTATATGCCGTGAAGATCGCTTGTTGATAACTTCTAGCCGGTTATCACTTGATGAAGCTTTCGTAAAGGTTATTGATCTTGGTGGATTGGCAATTCCTGCCCATGTAGATCGGGAGGCTTTTGGATTATTTGCAAACCTTGGCTTTGTTCCCCCGGAACTTCCCATTGACGCTTTGGAAATTTCAAACCGAATAACGATAGAAAAAGCCCAAAAAAAATATCCAATTTTAGAGAAGTATGCGTTGATTAAAAGCGGGGATGTTCACTATCTGAATGATTTTCTTGGTGCAAATCATTTCCATATTTTTAGACCAGCTATCGATGAACTTCGCAAGGCTTTTCATCGCGAAGGAGGGAGATTTATAACAATTGAAGAAAAGAAGAGAGAAGTGAGAGATATAACATTGACGGTTTAGCTATTTATGGAGTAAACTTAGTCGTTTATAAAATATTTATAAAACAAGGTGTACCACGATAAGATTATGACAATTCAACAAATTATTCCCGATGATGATCCTCTATCGATCCCAGAAAAACGAGTTATCATAGATCGTATCATCTCTGAAAATAAAGACAGGCTCGGAGCAACCATGTTAGTTTTAAATGAGTTGCAGAATGAAATAGGTTTTATCACAGAGCCTATGCAAGTTTATGTTGCTAAACAATTACGTGTACCAGTTGGTTCAGTTCATGGGGTGGTTACGTTTTATTCTTTTTTCTCCACCAAGCCGCGTGGTGAGCATACAATCAAGTTCTGTATCGGCACAGCTTGTTATGTAGCTGGTGCACAGCAATTGATTGATAAAGCCAAGCAGTTGTTGAGTGTCGATCTCGGTCAAACTACAGAAGATGGGTCAATTACATTGGAAGGGTGTCGCTGTGTCGGAGCTTGCAGCCAGGCGCCTGTCATCGTTGTGGATGAAGATTTACATGGGCGAGTAACACCCAATAAATTCCCACAGTTATTACGAAAATGTCAAAAACATAAAGAAGAAGTGAATTAGATTTTTTGCGATGAGAGAAATTACCCTGCATCTTCTGGATATTACAGAAAATAGTGTTTCAGCTAATGCGAAAAATATTCAGATAAAAGTCGTGGAAGATCTGTCAAAAGATCTTTTACAGATGGTGATTCAAGATGATGGAAAGGGGATGGATGCTGAAACTATGGCTGCAATAACAGATCCTTTCGTAACCAGCCGGAAAACCCGCAAGGTTGGTTTAGGTATTCCCTTATTTAAAGAGGCTGCAGAAGCTTGTAATGGCGATTTGAATATCTCTTCGGAACTGGGTAAAGGTACATGTATTGATGTAAGGTTTCAATATAGTCATATTGACCGGATGCCCTTGGGGGATCTGGCTGGTACAGTACTTTCACTTATCATCGCTCACGCGGATATCCATTGGCAATTTGATTATTCCTATTGTTCGCATGAAGGCGATAGGAATACATTTGAATTTGATGATCAACCGATCAAGGAAACGTTAGGAGATATCCCTTTAACGGAACCTGCAATACTATCATTTTTGCGGGAATCACTTTATGAGGGTATTTCTAGTTGTATAAACCCTAATTAATTTACAGGAGGTAAATGATGCCTACTATTAAGTCTCTTGATGATCTAAAGCGCATTCGTGAAGAGGCGCTTCATAAGCGACAGGCGAAAGTTGATTCTGGAAGTATAGAAATTATTGTTGGTATGGGCACACCAGGTATTGCTGCTGGTGCGCGTGAAACAATGAAAGCCATCCTTGACTTCATTGAGAAAGAATCAGTCAATGATGTAATTGTTCGCCAAACAGGAAATATTGGCTTGGATTCCTGGGAGCCGATTGTTCAGGTAATGGTTGGTAATAATCCAAGAATTACATATGGACGGGTTAAAGCAGATGTTGCTCGCAGGATCATGCGAGAACATGTTCTGGGGGGAAATCCTGTCAAGGAATTTATAATTGAACAGTAGATTGTTCAATGTTGGGAAGAATTCCCGGCAAAAAAGGAAATAGTTATATGGCGTTTTATCGGTCACATATTCTTGTCTCCGTTGATCCGGAATGCTTGGATAAAGGTGCTCATAAAGTTATTGATGCTCTAAATGATGAGCTTGTTCAGACGGGATTGCTTGGGGAAGTACAGGTCCTTGAAACTTCACGAATCGGCGATCCTAAATTGTTTGGACCGGACATGGTGGTCTACCCAGAAGGAGTTCACTATGTACGCTTGAATGTTAATGATATCCCCTTTCTAGTAGAAGAACATTTTCTAAAAGGGAGGATTGTAGATAAGTATCGTGAGAAAGCTGCTCCGGTATCAGAAGAAGAACTGGGACCTCCTAAATCGAAAGAAGTTCGCGTTGTTTTACGAAATTGCGGTAAGATCGATCCAGAGAATATTGAAGATTACATCGCTGAAGACGGATATCAGGCACTTGCAAAAGTGTTAACTGAAATGACTCCTGAGGATGTTATTAAAACAGTGAAGTCGTCTGGTTTAAGAGGTAGGGGTGGTGCAGGTTTCCTTGTCGGCATGAAGTGGGAATTAACTCACAATGTGGTTGGAGACATCAAGTATATTGGCTGCAATGCTGATGAAGGTGATCCTGGCGCGTTTATGAACCGGCGGGTTTTGGAAAGTGACCCTCATTCAGTTGTAGAAGGGATGGCGATCGCTGCTTATGCTATTGGCGCTCAAAAAGGCTTTATTTATTGTCGTGCTGAGTATCCAATTGCTGTAAGAAGACTTCAGATTGCCATTGATCAGGCAAAACAGATGGGTTTACTGGGTGAGAATATCCTTGGATCTGAGTATTCTTTTGATTTAGAAGTGCGAAAGGGTGCTGGTGCTTTTGTATGCGGCGAGGAAACTGCGTTGATGTCTTCTATTGAGGGATTACGGGGTGAACCGAGACCTCGTCCACCTTTTCCATCTGTCAAGGGATTATGGGGAAAACCTACAAGTATCAACAACGTCGAAAGTTATGCCAATATCCCCCAGATTATTTTGAATGGTTCCGAATGGTTTGCTAGTATGGGAACTGTAAAAAGTAAAGGTACTAAAACATTCACTATAGCTGGTGATGCTGTCAATACGGGTATTATTGAGGTTCCACTGGGTATTACCCTCCGCGAGATCGTATATGATGTAGGTGGCGGAATTAAAGATGGCAAAGGGTTTAAAGCTATTCAGACGGGTGGCCCGATGGGAGGATTTATTCCCGCTGAATATCTGGATACGCCAGTTGATTATGAATCCCTTGCATCTTTAGGATCTATCATGGGTTCTGGTGGTATGGTCGTTATGGCTGATACTACATGTATGGTTGATATGGCACGCTTCTTCATGGAATTTACTCAGGAAGAGAGTTGTGGTAAATGTGTACCTTGTCGGGTTGGAACCCGTAGAATCCTAGAAATCTTAGAAGCGATCTGTAAAGGTGAAGGTAAACCTGAAGATTTGGATACATTGGAAATGCTGAGCAAGCAGGTGATTACGAATAGCTTATGCGGTTTAGGGCAAGGAGCGCCAAATCCAGTAATCAGTTCGCTCAAAAATTTCCGGCATGAATATGAAGCTCATATCCATGAGAAAAAATGTCCAGCCAAGGTTTGTCGTGCATTAATTGATTATACGATTGCTGCTGATGCATGTACTGGATGTATGGTGTGTGCCAGAAATTGTCCCGTAAATGCGATTAGTGGTATACGTCGCCAACCGCATGTAATTGATCAAGATGTATGTATCCGTTGTGGTATTTGTATGCAAGTTTGTAATTTCAATGCGGTGGAAGTGAATTAGAAAGTAAAATTTAAAGTTCATAATATCTATTAATATTTCTTCAGGAAAGGAGAGCAGGTATGACAGTTGCCATTATTGACGGAATTCAAGTTTACTCCGCAGTGCAAAAAGCTCTAGAAAGACACGGAACGAGCAAAGATGAATTGATTCCGCTGTTGGTTGATGTTAATTCAACTTTGGGATATTTACCAACAGAGGCGTTAGGACAGATTAGTGTAGCTACCAAGATTCCAATCAGTCAAATCATGTCTGTAGCCAGCTTTTATTCTATGCTTTCTACAAAACCGCGCGGGAAGCATGTGATAAAATTTTGTGAGAATGCACCTTGTCACATTATGGGCGGACGTCAAGTATGGGAAGCATTACTTGATTCGATTGGTGTTACTGAAGGCGAGACCAGCAACGATGGAAAATGGACTCTTGCTACGACAAGTTGTATAGGTGCATGTGGGGTAGGACCCGTTATGATGGTTGATGATGACCTGTATGGGAATCTTACCCCTGAGCAAATACCGGGTATCTTAAGCCAGTATGCATAGGTACTAAAAGAAAATAACTGAAGGAGATTATCCATGAGTAAAATTCGATCTTTAGTGTTGGTTTCAAGCGATCCTTTTAGTATCAATCGTGGAGCTGTAGAGGTTTTTGAAGCAATAAAGAAAGAAATAGCTAAGTATGGATTACAGGATGAGATTGAAGTTAGTATGATCCGCGATACGGGTCGACATGACATCGCTCCTCTGGTGATCATTTATCCTGAAGCAGTCGTTTATGGCCCAGTATTGGTAGAAAAGGTTCCATTTTTAGTGGAAGAACATTTACTGAAGGGGCGTGTCGCAGCCGGACTACAGGCGCCACAAAGAGAGCTTTCGGGTCGTATTGCTTGGATTTCTGCGCGTAAAGGTACGCTACCAGCAGAACAGCGTGTTGTTCTGAAAAATGTTGGAATTATTGACCCTATCGATATCGAAGATGCGATCACTCACGATGGTTATCAAGCTTTGGGGAAAGTATTATCCGAAATGACCCCAAGAGCGGTGATCGACGAACTTAAGCGAGCAGGTTTACAAGGACGGGGCGGTGCAGGTTTTCCGACCGGATTGAAATGGGATTTTGTTTCTAAATCAACCGGGATTCCTAAATATATTATTTGTAACGCGGATGAAAGCGAGCCGGGAACTTTCAAGGATCGTGTTATTTTGGAAGGAGACCCACATAGCATCATAGAAGCAATGGCAATTGCTGGGTTTGCGGTAGGTGCAAACCATGGGTACATCTATATCCGCGGTGAGTATAAACTTGCTCAGGAACGTATGAGCATTGCTATAGAACAGGCGAGAGCTTATGGGTTCTTAGGGGAAAATATTTTTGGTACTGGATTTAATTTTGATATAGTTGTTCATTCTGGTGCCGGCGCTTATATCTGCGGGGAAGAAACTGCCTTAATTGAGTCAATCGAAGGAAAACGCGGAGAACCAAGAGCAAGACCTCCCTATCCGACTACCCATGGATTATGGGGAAAACCGACCTTAGTAAATAATGTCGAAACACTTGCAAACGTAACGCCGATTATCAGAAACGGAGCGGATTGGTACCGTCGGTTGGGAACGCCGAGCAGCCCTGGAACGAAAGTCTATACGATCTTAGGCAACGTTAACATAACTGGAATGATTGAAGTTCCTATGGGAATAACACTGCGCGAAGTGATCACAATCTATGCCGGTGGTATGAAGCATAACGGAACGTTTAAATTAGCACAGACTGGTGGTTCAAGCGGTTCTATCATTCCAGCTAGTTTGCAAGATACACCCATGGACTTTGAATCATTCCGGCGGGCAGGTGTCTCTTTAGGCTCTGGAGCTTTGCTAATATGTGACGAAAATACCTGTGTGGTTGACTTAACCCGAGTGCTGCTCAATTTCTTCCGAAGAGAAAGTTGTGGTAAATGTACTCCTTGTAGAATAGGAACCCGGAAATTATATGAAATATTAACCCATATAGCAGATGGGGTTGGCACGATGCAGGATATCGTGGATATGGAGAGAATATTCCCACCTTTGGAGCAATTATCTAATTGTGGTTTAGGCACAACAGCAGGTACACCAGTAGCTGGTATGTTAAATCACTTCCGCGCTGAAGTTGAAGCCCATATCAAGCTCAAAATATGCCCATCTGGTATATGCCCGATGAATGGGAGTTTATCGAAAGAATTAGAAAAAACTTGGATATCAGTTCAAGCATAAATATTGAAACCTATTTGAACGATTTATCAGTGATGATTAGATAATTGTACTGCACAGGTTTTGGTAAGTAATTATGGAGAAATACTATGGTTCAATTAACAATTGACGGTCAACAATTAGAAGTTCCTGAAGGGATAACGGTCCTTAGTGCAGCCAGGAGAAATGGCATTAAGATACCGACTCTTTGTGCTCATCGAAGTCTTACGCCATATGGCGGATGTCGCCTATGTGTTGTTGAGATTGAAGGAATGCGCAATGTTCAGACATCTTGTACTATGCCGGTAAGTAATGGTATGGTAATTCATACAAATACTGAGAAGATAAAAGAATCACGTAAGTTTGTTCTTAGTATGCTGTTCAGCGAGCGTAATCATTTCTGCATGTATTGCCAAGTAAGTGGTGGTGAATGCGAATTACAGAATGCTGCTCTTGATGAAGGTATGGATCATTGGCCTTTACAACCAAACTGGACTAACTATGCTGTAGATGCTTCACATCCCTACTATGTGTTAGATCATAATCGCTGTATCCTCTGCCGCCGTTGTGTTCGTGCCTGCGCTGAAATGACAGGCAACTTCACCCTGGCAACTGAAGAGCGTGGCGCTTCTACGATGATTATTGCTGATTATGGTGTTCCTTTGGGCGAAAGTTCCTGTGTGAGCTGCGGTAACTGTGTGCAGCAATGTCCGACCGGTGCGTTGATTGATCGTCAGAGTGCATACCGTGGTCTCGAACCCAAAGCTGACCATATTAAGAGCACTTGTGTTGGTTGTAGTGTTGGATGTGCTGTTGATCTGATTGTACACGATAACCAATTATTGCGTGTCGAAGGCGATTACGATGCACCCCTAAATGGTGGCATGATGTGTGAATTGGGGCGTTTTAAACCAATATTTGACAAACAGACTCGCATTCGAACACCGATGATCCGCAAGGATGGTGCATTAAAAGCGGCTACTTGGGATGAAGCCGTCGCTGTTATCATAGAGAATATTAAAGACAAGAAAGTGGCAGCGCTAGCTTCTACTCGTTTACCTGCCGAAGCATTAGCAATATTCAAAGAATTTTTTGCTGATGATCTTGGCGGCAAGATGGTAACAAGTATCGAAGAGAATTTTCCAACCCAGGGATTAAATGAGGTGCGGAAATCTGGTTTAGAAGGCACGTTGAAAGATTTGCGAGAATCAGACTGTGTTATCACAATTGGAGCTGACTTATTCAAGAGCCATATGGTCGCAGGTTTTTTTGTTAAGCGAAATTTGCCGAACGGAACCAAGTTAATCGTGATTGACGCGGGTGACAATCAAATGGCTGAGAGAGCCGACATTTTTGTGCAACCCAAACAGGGGTCAGATTATGAATTTCTTCAAGGATTAGCGGGTAATATTTCACCCGAAGAAGTCAATAAATCGACTTATGTTAATATTAAATCGCTAGAAGATAGCATTAATCTTATAAAGGCGGCTAAGAAACCAGTATTTGTCTATGGAAAGGGTCTATCCCAGCAAGATGGAAAAGTGGCTGAAAAATCCCCCTTACAGGCATTGATTGGATTGGCAAAGAGTGTTAATGGGAAGATATTCAGTCCGAAGGGTAAAGCGAATAGCCTTGCTGCAGCAGCTTACAAACTTGATAAACCATTTGATACACACGGTTTTGAGACGGTCTATTTGGCTTTGGGAGATGATGATCCAAGTAATTACCTTATCCAACGCTTAGAGAAAGTGCCTTTCCTGGTTGTTCAGGCTAGCCACGATTCAAAGCTTATGGCAAAGGCAAGCGTCGTATTGCCAGTATCCACTTGGGTTGAGCAAGGGGGGCATTACGTAAACTTGGACGGTCTTTTGCAAACTACTCAACCAGGCACGAAGGCACCGGAAGGTGTACTATCGAATGAAGAAGCGCTTCAGATTGTGGCAAAAGCCAGTGGCTTTGCACTGAAGGCGAACTGGAAATCTGAATTGAAGGATTATATCAGGGAGTAAATGATTATGGCAAAACCAAAAATTGCGTCCGATTGGTTGGCTGGTTGTGCGGGATGTCATATGTCCCTTCTGGACATTGATGAGCGGATTGTTGCTATTGCTGAATTAGTCGATATCCGGGCTACACCGATTACTGATTTAAAGGAACCTGATAAAAGCGGTGTAGATGTCGGGATTCTAGAAGGTGCAGTAAATCTTAGTACGAATGTTGAGGTTGCTCATCGCATGAGAGAGCGGAGCAAGATTTTAGTCGCATTTGGAGATTGTGCTGTGTTCGGCGGTGTGCCAGCACAACGTAATATGTGTGGTCTTCAAGAAGCCTTGCGTAGAGCCTATATTGAGACTGAAAGTACTGACTCAACCGGGCATATTCCGGATGATCCTGAATTGGGAGTGCCAGAAAAGGTGAAAGCGCTTCATGAAGTCGTCAAAGTAGACGTCTGGCTTCCTGGGTGTCCACCCGACCCCGATGCCATTTTTTATGCGTTGAGCGAATTGGCACAAGGGCGTATACCGGAATTAAAAGACGAAAAATTACATTGGCATTAGTGGATTGAAAACAGATCTACTATATATTAGGAGATAGATATGGCTCAAAAGATCACGATCGAACCCGTAACTCGGATAGAAGGACATGCAAAGATAACCGTTCACCTCGATGATATGGGTAACGTTGAACGAGCTGTTTTGCATGTAAATGAATTTCGCGGCTTCGAAAAATTCTGCGAAGGACGCATGTTCTTCGAAATGCCCATGATTACACCGCGGATTTGTGGTATTTGCCCCGTAAGTCATCACTTAGCAGCCGCAAAAGCGTGTGATGAGATTGTCGGTGCCAAACCCCCACGCCCTGCACATCTTCTGCGTGACCTTATGCATCAAGCGCAGGTTTTGCAAAGCCATGGAATGCACTTTTTTGAATTGGCGGGACCTGACTTAATTCTTGGTTTTGATTCTGACCCAGCGACTCGAAATGTTGTTGGATTAATTGGGGCAAATAAGGATTTAGCTGTAAAAGCTGTTCAATTACGCAAATTTGGACAAGAAATCATCAAGACTTTAGGGGGACGTAAGGTTCACCCCAACTTTGCAGTTCCAGGCGGGGTTAACAAAGTTCTTACTTCAGCCGAACGTGACCAGATACTCAGCGGATATGACCAATCAATTGAAACTATAAAGATAGGTTTGTCTGTTTTCAAGGACTGGGCGTCCAAGAATATGGATGATATTAATAAATTCGGTGTATTTCCGACAGGTTATTTGGGGTTAGTCACTGAGCAGGGCAGTTGGGAAGTCTATGATGGACAAATCCTTTTGATTAACCAATTTGGAGATCAATTAGAGTTATTCCAACCGCAGAAATATCTGGATTTCATCTCCGAACGGGTTGAGAATTGGACATATTTGAAATTCCCCTATTATAAAAAATTGGGGTATCCCGGTGGCGTTTATCGCGTTGGTCCACTTGGACGCCTTAATATTTCTAAGAAAATTGATACCCCTTTGGCGAATGAAGAATTGAAAGGGTTCAAAGCCCTCAATGGTGGAAAACCAGTGGAAAATACCTTGTATTATCACTATGCTCGCCTGATCGAAGCATTAGCAGCTTGTGAAAAAATTCACGTTTTACTGGATGATCCTGATATCTTGAGTAATGAGATCATCAATCCTAAACATGAGTTTACTGGTCACGGTGTAGGTGTTTTGGAAGCGCCGCGCGGTACGTTGATTCATGATTATCATACAAATCCAAGTGGTAAATTGGAGAAGGTAAACCTGATCGTTTCGACAGGACATAATAATTATGCAATGACAACTGCTGTCGATAGTGTCGCGAAAACTTATATAAAAAATGGGGAAGTGCGCGAAGGTTTGTTGAATCGTATTGAAGCGGCTGTAAGAGCTCATGATCCATGCTTATCTTGCTCGACCCATGCGATTGGTCAAATGCCGATCCAACTAACCATTCTTGATGTAGATGGAAGTGTAGTAAAGGAAGTCGTTCGCGATTGATTGTTTATTATTGACGGAAGCTGGCTTGGTCAGCTTCCAGATCGTCTTATGGAATAAGTGGACTTTGAAAGGAGGAAAAGTGTTTTCTGTAGAAGATATCTTAAAAACAAAAGGTAGTGATGTCTATACCACAACATCCAATACACCGATGCAAGATGCCTTGGCTGAGATGGCAGAACGCAATTTAGGTGCATTGGTAGTGGCTGATGGTGGAAAAGTGGTGGGCATTTTTTCGGAGCGCGATCTTGCTCGAAGAATCATTGGCAAGGATGCCTGTTCTCTGGAAACCAAGGTAAAAGATATTATGACTTCACCGGTAACCACAGTAACAATAACCACCTCCATAAAAGAGTGTATGAACCTTATGACGGAAAAACATATCCGCCATTTACCGGTTGTCGAGGATGGCAAATTGATTGGTGTTGTATCTATCGGGGATGTGGTCAAGGGTCAGATGGCTTATCAGGAACAGTTAATCGATAAATTACAAGATTTTATCGGTGGCATGGACTACGGGCGCTAAGTAGCGGCTTAAATAAATTCTTTAATAAAAAAGGACGTGATGGTTTGCACATCACGTCCTTTTTTTATTC
>JBAXBF010000064.1:0-13155 GCA_037142095.1 Chloroflexota bacterium | reverse complement strand
CTGTGATAATCTGTGTTTATCTGTGGATAAAAAATCTTATCCCGTACTGAGGTTATTTACACTGAATAAAAAAATGAACAGTGTTGGAGATTACTTCTTGCGGTGATGTTACGCTCATCTGTGTCCATCCGCTGGTAGTATGCGTAATGATTGCCGGATACGCCACCGCAAGCGATTCTCCGGCTTTGAATGTGTAGCGGTCTGACGCAATCGCTTTCGCCGGCTCATCCGAACCAGCCGTTTTCATCTCCAGTTTATATTCAACATCACCCGGTTTCCGCATGGTTATAGTGGCATTAAACTTGAGACTGACCGGGCATACGCCGGAATAATAAGGCTTGTCAAGGCTCAAGATAATGTCGCCCGGCTTTACTTTAACAACCGGGTTAACGTCATCAGCTTTGACCACCACTTGCACCCAAAAAGTCTGATCAGCTTTCTCTCCTGAGCCAAAAGCCTTCCCTGCCGAATCCTGTAACATCCAAATGCCGCGTTGTTTTCCCGCAGACTCAGGAGCAGTCAAGCTCACCGAAACCTCAATCTTTTCCCCTGGTTTTACAGATGACCCTAACGGCATCGGGCTGACCGCCTGCATCTGTTCATTCGCCACAAACACCAGAGCGTAATCCGGCATCCAGGTACAGGTTCCCGCGTTTTCCAATTCCCATGTTTTTACAAAATTTTCTCCCGCCTTTACCGCTGTATCATCTGGATAAGTTTGGTCGCTGATATTACCGATTTTATTAACGCAATTGCCAGTTTGAAACACAGTCGGCGCGGGGGCAGGTGTGTACAGAATGGGTGTAATGGTTGGCAGCGGCACGGAAGTCGGCTTCACCTGATCGCTCAAATTACAAGCCAGAATGAGCAAGACCAGAAATGCAATCGTTATCAAAGGAGAACGATTATTCATTAATCACGTCTCCACTCGTACCACCGTATTTTTCCACCAAACGAATATTCTGTATACGCATAGTTTTCTCAACAGCCTTCGCCATGTCATAAATCGTCAAGGCAGCCACAGACACAGCCGTAAGCGCTTCCATTTCCACGCCCGTCTTGGCACTCGTACTTACCATGGCGGTAATCATCACCCCCGGTAAGCTCGAGTTCAATTCCAGATCAACCTTCACCTGGTTTATAGCGAATGGATGGCATAAAGGAATTAAGTCAGCCGTACGTTTGGCTGCCATGATACCAGCAATTTGCGCTACGCTCAACACATCGCCTTTCTTAATTGTCCCCTGCCGGATAAGCTCTAGGGTTTCAGTGCGCATCAGCACTTCCCCTTTGGCAATCGCGACACGCTCAGTAACAGGCTTGGCACCCACATCCACCATATGTGCTCGCCCGCTGTCATCCAAATGAGAGAGTTTTTCTGCCATTAAGGATTGATATCCGCAACAGAATTAACAATTTGGGTAGGAATATAAGGGAATTTAGCAACGTCCTCAATGTGCGTTACTCCTGTAAGTACCAGTATCGTCTCAATCCCGCTCTCCACACCCGAGACAATATCGGTATCCATCCGGTCACCAATGATGATTGTATTCACTGAATGGGCATCCATATACTTAAGTGCTGAACGGACCATCAACGGGTTGGGTTTACCCACAAAGAAAGGAGATCGCCGTGTAGCGCGTTCAATCAATGCTGCCATCGCTCCACAGGCGGGCACCAAACCATGCTCAGAAGGACCAGAAGGATCCGGGTTTGTGGCAATAAAACGCGCCCCTGCCGCCACCAAACGCACCGCTTTCGTAACCTGCTCCAGGTTATAACTTTCGGTCTCGCCTAAAACGACATAATCTGGATTATGTTCGGAAATAATATATCCAATATCATGGATGGCTGTCGTCAAGCCGCTTTCTCCAATCACAAAGGCTGTTCCATTGGGACGTTGAGCATGTAAAAAGCGTGCCGTAGCCATCGCCGAAGTGAAAATGTTTGCCTCTGGTATATCCAAACCTCTTGCCAGCAAATTGTGCGCAAGATCACGTGGTGTGTACATCGGATTATTGGTCATCACCAGAAATTTTGCGTTGCGGTTCTTAAGCCGTTGAATAAAGCCGTCCGCGCCCTCAATGAGAACTTTCCCGCTGACCAGAACACCATCCATATCGATTAAGTAGTTTTTCGGAGGTATTGCTTTTGCCATAAATATTCGCTCCTGTTGAAAATGAAAAAGACAATGCTCACCCGTAGAGTACATATTAATCCTAATTCATGGTGAAACGTCTTTTAATCTGTCTTAATGAATTATAATCCAAATCATGGCGGATAAACAATCAAATCCTGTTCGAACAGGTCAACGGGGGGAAAAATCCCTGCACGCCGCGCTCAAAGCCTGGTACGCCCAACCAGGAGACTTATTAGAATCACGGTTAGATGGATATGTCATTGACATTAAACGTGAAAACCTGTTAATTGAAATTCAGACGCGTAATTTTGGTGCCTTCAGGCATAAGATCAGTGATCTTTTGAAAGATAACAAAGTACACATCGTCTATCCCATCCCCCAAGAAAAATGGATCGTGCGCCAGACCGCAGAAGGCACAACCCTGGCGCGCCGTAAATCTCCCAAACGCGGCACAGCATTGGACGTATTCAAAGAATTAACTCACCTTGCTAAGCTGCTCACACACCCCAACCTGAGTCTCGAAATCATTTTTACCCGTGAGGAAGAAATCTGGCGCGATGACGGCAAAGGCAGTTGGCGGCGAAAACACTGGAGCATCCACGACCGCCTCCTCCTGGATATTCTTGGAAATATAATATTCTTATCACCCCCAGATTACCTGCGCCTCCTGCCGGTAGGATTGCCCCATCCTTTCACAAACCAAGATCTGGCAAATGCCTGCCATCAGCGTATCTCCCTGGCGCGCCGTATGACCTATACCCTGCGTGCTATCGGCTGCATCGAAGTGAACGGCAAACGCGGAAACAAATTGTTGTTTGGAATTATCCAATAACTGATTAAGCGATATAATTGGCTGGTTCTTCAAATAACGCCATCTGATCGGGAACAATAGCCACAATTTTTCTAAAAACAGGATTGAAATTGGTTATCAGAGCTTCGATCATGGGATGCCTCAAATCTTCCGTTGAACCCACATGATAATAATGTTTTCGGGTAAATATATGGAACTCGTCAGAATCCCAGTTCTTTTCTACTAAAGGATTATGGCGAAATTCATTGCTGTGCCAAGTAGATAAAATGAATCTACACGGTAAGCGTTGGAGCATAGCAGCTAGTGAAATCTCATCTTCATCTGACCATGAATTAAAATAATCTGTATGACGACCAGCATAAGGAGGGTCAGCATAAACAAAGTCCCCTTCTCCAGTTTTTTCTAAGGTTGTATGAAATTCTGCAACACGAAATTCCCAATCTAAAGACTGGATGACAGTAGCAATTGTTCGTATTTGATTAATTATCTTTGTTATATATGCTGGGGAAAACCGGTTAATCTTACGGCAGAAAGGTACGTTAAATCGTCCATTTCTGTTAAATCGCATAACACCATTAAAACAAGAACGATTTAAAAACAGAAAATCATAAGAATTGGGGTTACTATTGAAATGTTCACGAATTTCATAATAATAATCCTCCCCCCTTGTTCTTAGATATTCACCATGGTCTACAAGAAACTCTTTCACCAAACTAGCAGTCAATTTATTTGACTGTATGTCCTGATAAAATTGGATAATATGAATATTCGTATCACTTAATAGAGCATTCTTAGGTTGTATGTTGAGAGGAACTACGCATGAACCACAAAAAGGCTCAATCCAACGACTATAAGGATAACCACTCACTAGACGTTGGATTTCACTGATAAGTTTTGTCTTTATACCCTGACACTTCAAGGGAGGCACTAGGGGCGTTGTCATTCTAGTTCCTCGGTAGTATCTTGCTCAGTATATTGTGCTATAATCGCTTCGTGTTGCTTTAATATATCTATACCTCGTTTTTTGTATTCAAAGTACGAGTTTAGATTTGTATAGGGTCTTGGAATCCTTAACTTTTGTGCCATATCACTGGTTAAATAATACATCCAATAGTCATTGTAAATTTCTTCCCCTAAAAATGCAAATGGACCTTTACCATTTATAAGATCATTTATCTTGTTAACAGAACCAATATTCTTTGTATTGCCACTTCCCGGTCTATCTAAAGCAATTCGATATTTAGGTTGAGCAAAAAATTGAAAATCCTTAATCACGGACGGAATCTTTTCCAAATCTTCTAGAGGAAATTGTTCGCGCTCGTCAGCCACATCATCACATTTAGAATATATGACTCCTAGAACGAAATGACCAGCATATTGATCATAGGGATAAAGAGTATTTTTGTTACTATTACGATTTCTAAAATACCCTGTGAACGCTCCTAAAGTCATTCCGTTGGCAATGTCTATACTTTTTCTATAAGTACTTTTGATATCCAATGCGAACTTATTGTTTGATATATCATCCATAAATGACATGTCAGGGTAAAAATTCTGTTGTGAGGATAATTCAATCCGCAAACTGTGTTTTCTTGCAAATTCTATAAACATTGGATATAAAAGAAGTTCCATTACTTTTGATATAATTTTTGTATCAACTGAAATTGTGTAAATACGGCGATAAATATCAATAAAACCCTTAATAATCCATTCTCCCTCATTCATTGCCACCGCGTTAGCAAAAGAAGAAGCGTGCTCTTGAACGTTCATTAGAAATTCATCAGGTGTCAATTTTTGCCTCTCTTACTATACTATCCCTTTATATTATTATAATCACTTTTGACATCTTTGCGATTCCATATTTCGTTTAAGTTGTATTTCCTCCTACACAATTCTAATACTCAATTTATATAGAACTAACCAGATACTTCAGGGGAGTGATATAATAATTAGAGGCGATTCTATCTTTTTTGGGGAATTGTCCTGAGGAAGAAAAACTATGATGAGATTTGACCGCTTTACAGAACGCGCCCAAGAGGCAGCCCAAAGAGCTGCTGAAATCATTCAGCGTTATGGGCATAACCAAATCGACACCGAGCATATCCTCCTGGCATTGATCGAACAGCAGGGAGGGGTTGTCGGGCAAATATTACAACAACTTAAAGTAGATTCAGGGGCTTTAGTCGAGCGTCTGGATTATGTTCTCCGTACCAGCCCCAAGGCAAATATTTTCGGCGGTGGTGCAGGACAAATATTTATTACTCCACGCGTCAAACGGATTATCGACCTGGCTAATGAAGAAGCCAACCGCTTGCGCGATGAATACATATCCACCGAACACATTTTTTTGGCAGTTCTGAGCGAGCGCAGTACACCTGCGGCAAGGCTGCTCGAAGGTGCCGGCGTAACCCGCGAACGCGTCTATGAAACCGTGCAGCAAATTCGCGGCGGTCAACGCGTCACCGACCCGCAAGCAGAAACACGATTCCGCGTCTTAGAAAAATACTCGCGCGATCTGACGACCCTCGCAAAAGAAGGCAAACTTGACCCTGTCATCGGGCGCGACGCTGAAATCCTGCGCGTCATCCAGATCCTTTGCCGCCGCACTAAAAACAACCCTGTCTTGATCGGAGAAGCCGGCGTAGGCAAAACCGCTATCGTCGAAGGATTAGCGCGCAAAATTGCCACCAACGACGTTCCGGAGATTCTGTCGGGAAAACGGATCATCTCTCTGGATTTAAGTGCAATGATCGCTGGCTCCCGTTTTCGCGGTGACTTTGAAGAACGCCTCAAACTCACCATCGAAGAAGTCCAGAAAGCCGAAGGAGAAGTTATTCTCTTTATTGACGAATTGCACACTGTCGTTGGAGCCGGTGCAGCCCAGGGAGCGATGGATGCTTCGAATATGCTCAAACCAGCCCTGGCACGTGGTGAACTGCGTTGTGTGGGTGCCACCACTTTAAACGAATATCATAAATATATTGAGAAAGACCCGGCTTTGGAACGCCGTTTCGCACCGATCTATGTTGAAGAGCCAAGTGTGGACGATACGATCAAAATGCTGCATGGGCTGCGCGATCGTTACGAAGCCCACCACAAAGTGCATTTCTCAGACGAATCGTTGATTATGGCTGCCAAGCTTTCTGATCGTTACGTCACCGACCGCCACCTGCCCGACAAAGCCATCGATCTCATCGATGAAGCCGCTGCGAAAGTTCGCGTGGCACTCTACTCCCTGCCTCCTGATCTTAAAACACTAAAAAGCGAGCTTGACCGCCTGCGCGCAGAGGAAGAACAAGCCGGCTTGGAGCGTGATTATGAACGCGCCGCCCAGAAGAAAGCCGAGCGTATCCGCCTGGAAGGTGAATTTAACGAAAAGCGGGACCATTGGGAAGTCGAACACCAACTTGATGAAGTCGTGGATGTCAACGATATCGCCGAAATCATCGGACAGTGGACCGGAATCCCCGTCCACCAACTCATGGAAACCGAAGCCCAAAAGTTAATCCACATGGAAGACCGGTTGCGCGAACGTATCATTGGACAGGACGATGCCATCCGCGTCATTTCAGATGCCATCCGGCGGGCACGCTCTGGCTTAAAAGACCCGCGCCGCCCAATTGGTTCTTTCGTTTTCATCGGACCTTCCGGCGTCGGAAAGACAGAACTGGCAAAAGCCTTGGCAGAATTTCTCTTTGATGATGAAGACGCTCTGGTACGCGTGGATATGAGCGAATATCGCGAACAGCACACCGTCTCGCGCCTCTTCGGAGCGCCTCCCGGTTATGTCGGTTATGAAGAAGGCGGTCAACTCACCGAAGCTGTACGCCGCAGACCATACCGCGTGATCCTGTTCGATGAGATAGAAAAAGCCCATCCGGAAGTCTGGAATGCTTTGTTGCAAATACTGGATGATGGACGTCTGACCGATGGTCAGGGACGAATGGTCAATTTCCGCAATACCGTCTTGATTATGACCAGTAACCTGGGAACCGAATACGTCCGCCAATCTGGTAGTCTGGGTTTCCTCCAATCCAGCCCGAACTCGGAAGCACGCCAATCACATGACAAGATCATGAAAGTACTTAAGGACACCTTCCGTCCCGAGTTCATTAACCGAATTGACGAGATCATTACCTTCTCACCCCTCTCGAAAGAGGATATGTACAAGATTGTTGATCTGCGCTTCGCTGAAGTTCAACTACGCTTAAAAGAACAGGGGATGACAGTCGAATTGAGTAATGCAGCCCGGACATGGCTGGCAGATGAAGGATATGATCCAGCTTTCGGCGCCCGCCCTCTGCGGCGCGCCCTGCAGAAGCACATCGAAAGCCCACTTTCGATGGAGATCCTCTCAAATAAATTCAATTCCAGCAGCACCCTTTTTGTTGATGTGAGTGAGAATGATGAAGATAAGGAAAACAAACCTAAATTAATCTTCAAATCTGGCACCATAGATAATTCGAAACCCGAAGAATCGGCTGAATCCGAGTCAATTCCAATGGAAGCGACCTGAGAAATCAATGGAGTGATGATATGAAAGAAGATCAAAACAATGATTATCCTGCTGATATAGCACCTCTGGACAAACGTTTACAGGGATTAGTTGAGCAGTTGAGCGCCTATATCGAACAGTATCATCGTGGGTGGGTAGAATTAGTCAGCTTTGATGGAAAAGTGGTCAAGGTGCGTCTTGGTGGCGCATGTGAAACCTGCGGTCTGAAAGCCCATACGCTCCACGGTTGGGTTGAAGGAACTATTCGCCAATTTTTCCCTGAAGTGGAACGCGTCGAAGCAGTGGAAATTATTAACATCCCACACTCGTAAATTCCCTGATGAAAGTCAGCACGGTCGCACAGATGAGGTTGCTGGATCAAATCGCGAGCGAGAAGTTTGGCATCGCGCCGGAAATTTTGATGGAAAACGCCGGATTGGCGATTTTCTCCTTGCTTGATCAAAAGATCAAGGTCAAAGGGAAACGATTCGTAGTCTTCTGTGGATCGGGCAATAACGGCGGGGATGGACTGGTTATCGCCCGTAAAATTCACTCAACTGGAGGCAAAGTCAAAGTTTTTTTGCTCAGTGATGCCAATAAATATAAAGATGCTTCTCAAACTGCTTTTGATATGCTCTCTAAAATGGCTGTACCAATTCAAACCCTTAACTTCGCTCAGGAAGCCAGCCTCGATGTGGCTCATTGTGACGCCATCATCGATGGTATCTTCGGCACCGGATTAACCAGAGAAGTAATCGGCATCCAGCAAGATGTCATCGAACTCATTAATCACAGTGGCAAGACCGTCTTCAGCATCGATATTCCTTCAGGCATTGACGGTGACACTGGAAGAATCATGGGAGTTGCCGTCAAAGCCGATTTCACAGTGTCCTTTGGACTGCCTAAAATTGGCAACCTGCTTTATCCAGGATACGCTCACTGTGGAAAATTATTCGTTTCACATATCTCTTTTCCCCCCGAAATGCTCAATACCGCTGATCTAAAAATTTCCCTCAATGAATCCATCTCATTACCGCCCCGCGACCCGGCAGGACACAAGGGTAGTTTCGGTGAGACCTTATTCATCGCTGGTGCAGCCGCATATATGGGAGCTCCCTACTTTGCTTCGATGGCTTTCCTAAAATCCGGAGGAGGATATGCACGCCTGGCAGCCCCCCAATCCATCACCCCGTTCATCGCCGTGAAGGGCAGCGAAATTGTTTTCATCCCCCAAATTGAAACAAAAAACGGCAGCACCGCCTTGAAGAATAAGGCTGCGCTTCTGAATCTGATTCCCAGCATGGATATGGTCGTGATGGGACCTGGTTTATCACTTGACCCTGAAACACAGCAGCTCGTGAACACCTTAATACCTGAAATAAATAAACCCCTGCTGATTGACGGTGATGGTATTACCGCCCTAAGTAGAGATGTTTCTATCCTTAAAAATCGCCAATCGCCTTCCATCCTCACCCCTCATTTAGGTGAAATGGCGCGTCTGATTGGCACTAGCGTCAAAGAAATTGACGAACATAAGATAGAGATTTTGCAGAGAACTGCCCGCGAATTAAACGCATTCATCGTCCTTAAAGGAGCTCACTCCCTCACCGCTTGTCCGGACGGTAATATCACCATTAACATGAGTGGTAATTCCGGTATGGCAACCGCTGGCTGCGGCGATGTACTTACCGGTACGATTGCTGCCATGATCTGTCTCGGATTGCCTATCGATCAAGCCATTCCCAAAGGTGTATTCCTTCATGGTCTGGCTGGAGATCTGGCAGCGGACACAAAAGGTGAAGATGGGATTACTGCCCAAGACATTCTAGACCATCTCCCCCTAGCCATTCAGGCAGATCGTAAACAGGACACTAATTGGTTCCAGAACCGCTATGAAATGAGAACTGTACTATAATGATTTGGAGTATCCACCTATGAAAAAGAAAATTTTGATTGTTTTTATCCTGGCATTTGGGATTCTTTCCTGTAATCTTTTTTCCCGTTTCTCCCTGGACGAAGGACCAAACCCAACTGCTCAGAAGAGTACAGAAGAAGCCTTACTCCACCAACAAGAAACTCAAATTGCATTAATAAGCACCCAGGTAGCTCAAAGTCTGCTCGGAACGCAGCAATCGCTTCCCACCAACACGCCTGTAACCCCAACACTGACAAAGACCCCAACCCAAGCCATTAGTGTGGCTGATAAGACCGCCACTGTCGCACAATTGCTCACCCAATCTTCAAGCGATGGAGCCGCCACCGACCAGGCTAATCAAGGACAATCTGATTTCTCCAATCCATTCGCGACGCGCACAATACCGCCGCCTCAGTCATCAAAGGCAAGCGACGGTACTGACTTTACTGGCGCTCAATTTAAAGCTTTCAGCCAGCCTGATCCAAAGTTCTATGGTATCACGATTGATCTTGTCGGTCCTGTAGGTGGTAATGGCGGCAAGAATTTCGTCATGAAGGTTAATGGAAACCCAATGGACAAATGTTCAGTGCCATTGGATAAACCGAACCGTCTCTTTTGCAGAGGAAAGGAATTCGATGGTGGCAAACACCTGATTCAAGTTTATGAGAGCATGAATGGACAGGAAACTTTGTTATTCTCCACATATTACGCCTTCCCATCCTGGACTTCAACTCCTGCCAAGAGACCAACCAAGGGAACTGAAGAATCAGGCCCCATCCATAAAAAGCCAACCAAAACTACCTTTGAATAGGATCGGAGAATGAAGAAATTACTATCCTGCCTTCATATTACGCTACTGCTCGTATCCATCGTCGCCTGCTCTTCTACACCGAATACAATCGGAACAGCCATTTCCGCAACACAGGCTGCCCAGAATACCGCCGCGGTGATCTCCCAACAAAATACCTTGGTGGCAATTGCTAATCTTCAAATGACTCAAAGCGCTGCATATCAAATACTGGAGCAAACCCACGTTGCAATCGATCAGACCCAGTCAGCCTTATCTAGTCAACAACAAATTCAGGCTGCCATCGCCCTGACTCAGGCAGTTATTATGGCAAGCCCCAACCCTATTCCCTCGCTTGCCGCAGCCGGAGATACAGAAGCCACTCCCACGCCTCCACCGGGTGTCAATCCACGGTCAAGCACAGGTGTTGACTTCAGTAATGCAAAAATTTTATACCCGCCAGGATCATACCTGGGATACAATAAACTTCTTCTTTCCATCGGGCTTCCTGATACCGTCACCAATATCCCCGGAAAATATCATTTGGAAGTAGCAGAAAAACTTTTTACCTGTAAAACAGATGTAAAGTATCCTAACCGCCTTTTTTGTATTGGGAATAATCCGCGCGGTGGATTCCATGCTGTTCGCTTATATGAAGATATCGGGGGAGTTGCCTCACTCGTATTTGTTTCGAGTATCACCTCGCCAGTATGGACGCCAACATTTGTACGAGGCGGTCCACCTTCAAAAACACCACCAAGATAAAAAAGCATGGACTTAGCCTGCTCCCCTCAAGAATATCATTAAGGTTAATCTTCTTATGGAATCTAAATCATTTGTCCCATCCTGGTACGAAGAACAAGCCCCCCTGGGTTCTTACCGCCGCCTTTTTAAGTGGGGAGATGTTAACACATTTAAACATCCCGATGAGCGGTTCTTTACCTTATTAAAAAATACCTTTGGTATGACCGATAACGATTTTTTATGCCGCCAAGAGACTGGTCTGGAGCCCGTCATAACGGATGTACCTTCCCATCTCACTCCATCTCAGGTCGATGCGCTGCGAGCCATCGTCGGAGACGATAATATCAAACAGGATAGTTATAATCGCTTAAGAGTGTCGTATGGAAAGGGCATGATCGATCTGATCCGGATGCGCAAAGAAATCATCGAAAATCTTCCCGATGCCGTCCTCTATCCTAATAATAAGAATGAAATCGAGCAAATCGTCTCCTATTGCGATTCCCAACACATCCCGATTTATGTTTTTGGAGGTGGATCGTCGGTTACGCGTGGCACTGAGGCAGTCAAAGGTGGAATTAGCCTGGATATGAGTGTTCATATGAAGCGTGTAGTCGAGTTTAATGAAGTCGATCAAACCATCACCGTTGAAGCCGGAATGCTTGGTCCTCAGTTAGAACAAATCCTTAATGACGCTCCCCAATTATATAATTCAATAAACAAATACACTTGTGGTCATTTTCCACAGTCTTTCGAGTTCTCAAGTGTTGGCGGCTGGGTTGTCACCAAAGGTGCAGGACAAAACTCAACCTATTATGGCAAGATAGAAGATATCGTCCTCGCACAGGAATATGTAACCCCCACCGGGACATTCACAACCCATTCTTATCCGCGCGCCGCAATCGGTCCAGATCTAAACCAGATCATGATGGGAAGCGAAGGGATCTTCGGCGTTCTGGTGAATGTTACCTTGAAAATATTCCGCAACACTTCTGCAAATCGTAAGTATTTCGCCTTCATGTTTAAAAATTGGGAAGATGCCCAAAATGCTGTCCGCGAAATCATGCAGTCTGAATTTGGTAGTCCTTCAATATTTCGCTTATCGGATGCAGAAGAAACGGACCTCGGTCTGAAACTTTACAATCTTGAAGGAAGCATTGCAGATGTCATCCTGCGCAGCCTGGGATTCCAGCCTATGAAGCGTTGCTTGCTTCTCGGCACAACAGATGGTGAGCTTGGATTCACCATAAATATTAACCGCAAAATAAAGGGGGTCTGTACTAATTTCAAATCGTTTGACCTTTCCGGTTTTAATATTACCCAACATTGGGAAGAAAACCGCTGGCGCGATCCATACCTGCGTGAAGACCTGCAAGATTACGGGATCATCACCGATACCATCGAGTGTGCAGTTACCTGGTCACAGATGGAGAAGGTCCACTCTGCTGTCAGATCTTATATTAAAAGCCGCCCGAATACAATTTGTACAGCCCATCTCTCCCACGCCTACCCGCAAGGCGGAAACCTCTACTTTATCTTTATTGCGAAAATATCAGATTTAAATGAATACTTATCCCTGCAATATGGCATCCTGGATACGATTCAAGCCAACGGTGCAGCAATGAGCCACCATCATGGCGTGGGTAAACAAACCGCCCCTTGGTTTGCACAGCAAGCCGGAGAATTACGCCTGGGTGTTGTTAAGAGTCTCAAGCGCTATTTCGATCCACACAACATCATGAATCCTGGGGGCACATTGGGATTAGATATGACTGCGAATCAAAGCGATAAACGTTGGGGAATAAGCTAACCAAATTAATCATATATGCAATTAAAAAAGCCCCGGCAATTGCCAGGGCTTTTTTTATCAAATCATTGGCAGTTTAGTGCCAGATATCCACGCCGCCGTTGCTCCAGTTCTGGAAGTCAAGCATCCAGCGTACCTGAGCGCCATTGTGTGAATACATGTAAGCACCCTTGAGGGTACCATCGGAGAAGCCGTCACCAACGTATTTGTCCATAACGGTCACTAAACAATCTTCAGCGTTATTAGTACCTAACAACCAAGCTACAGAATTACCCTTAGTATTGACAGAGCCTGCATAGTAGCAAAGATGGTTGGGTTCCCAATAACCAGGGAACATACGAGAGGTAGAGATCTTTTCCTGAGTGGGCTCACCCTGGTTGATGCCGCCAACGCCAAGACCATTATGAGTCTTGCTTGCTTTGGCTTTGTCGCATAGCGGGAAGGTCAACTTAACGTTGT
>JBAXBF010000063.1:0-13278 GCA_037142095.1 Chloroflexota bacterium | reverse complement strand
GTCGGCTATTTCAGTTTTCAGACAGTCTCTCAATCTTGCGGCTATCGTAACCACGTTTCCCTACGGGACAGTATCTAACCGGTGATAACCTGGGGTCCCCGGCGGCGAATCTCTGCCAGAAACGCGGGCGCGGCACCCGAATCCGTGATGAGGTAATCCATTTTCTCAAGCGGTGCCACCGGCAGGAGGCAAACGTGCCCAAGCTTGGTATGGTCACAGATCACAAGAATCTGCTTACAGGATGCAATCATCTTGCGTTTGGCGGCGGCAATAGGAAAATCGGTGGCAGTCAAGCCAAATTCCAGGGACACGCCGTCCATACCTAAAAGACATTTGGCAGTATTGAAACGACCCAAAATATCCAGGGCAATATCTCCTACCAGAATCTCATCATGGCGGCGCAGCAATCCGCCAGAGACGTAGATTTCACTATCCGGGATTTCGAGCAAAACGGGCAGCAGGTTGGTGGCATTGGTCACAATCGTAAGATTGCGTCGTCCCTGCAGATGATGGGCAACATGCCAGAGGGTGCTGCCGCCGTCGATCATGAGGGTATCGCCGTCTTCGATCAAAGCCGCGGCGGCTTGACCAATGGCGTCCTTTTCTTCCCGCAGCGTTTCCTCACGGGCATGCAGGATCAACTTGTTCATCACAAGATTCCCACCCATCTTTTCGGTTAAAATGGCGCCGCCGTAGGTGCGCTGCAACAAGCCGCGTACTTCCAATTCCGCCAGATCCATACGGATACTCGACGAACTGAGGTTGAACTCACGCGCCAGATCGGTTACGTAGATCTTCTTAGCCTCCAGCAGACGCTCGACAATCAATTGCAAACGTTCTTCCCGAAAAATGTCTTTTCTGCGACTCACTTATCATTTCCTTGCATTTTCTTGTGTTTCTTGCAGTTTAAATCAGAACGCAAGTTTTGTCAAGCAGAAAGATTTTTCACCCGTGCACTTTTTGATCTTTGTGCTAAAATCTAGGTATGGCAGATGCACAAATTCTTGAAGTCATGTCCAAGTCTCATCTTTTCCGCAACGCCCGTACCAGCGATATAGAATATCTGGCAGAAAAGGCGCAGCTCAGCACGCTGGAACAGGGAAAAGTGCTTTTTGAGAAAGGCAAGCCAGCCAGGGGTTTTTATTTCGTCATCCAGGGACGGATGCGTCTTTACCAGAAAGTAAATGAGAAAGAAATCACCAGCGGTATGCGTACAATGGGGGATTATTTTGGGCTGGATTCGCTGCTGGTGAACCCGATCCGCCGTTATTACGCCGCAGCAGATGAAGCGACCTTACTGGCACGCATTGAGAACACGGACTTAATGGATGTCGCTCGCCAGGTACCGCGCCTCAAAGCCGTGCTGGGGATCAACATCAAAAGCCGCCGTCTGGCGGAGCAGATGCGCCTTGACTGGCTGAATATAGATGAGAATGTTTATCTTATCGTGCGCCACCACCCCATATTTCTATTTCTAAAAATGTTTTTATCCATTTTCTTATATTTGGGGGCGATCGCCTTGTTCGTCTTCGGCGCCGATTCTCAATATGGGACGCTTTTCCTTTTAGGAATCGTCCTGATCGGGGTAGCATCGGTGTGGGGCTACTGGCATTATATTGACTATATCAATGACTACTACGTTATCACGAACCAGCGCGTGGTCTATCTTCAAAAAGTGATCGGGCTTTACGACAGCCGCCAGGAAGCGCCCATGGGTGCCATCCGCGCCGTGGACGCCAAATCAACCTGGATTGCCCGCATCATTGGATACGGGGATGTCGCCATTCGCACCTTCACCGGCGGAATCGTATTAACAGAAGTGAACTTTCCCCACCAGGTGATCGCCCTGATTGATGAGCTGCGGGAGCGCACCAAAACCGTACAGTTGAAGATGAAAGAACAAGTCCTACGCCAAACCCTCCGCGAAAATATCGGTTTAGATAAAAAACCTCCGCCGCCGCCTGCGACAACCGCCCCTCCATACGTAATCAGCAAACGGCGCATAAAATTGCACAAACCGTTCCGGATGCGCCTCGAGGAAGGCGCTGCAATCACCTTCCGCAGGCATTGGATTATCTTTTTTAGGAAAGCTTGGCTTTCGACCATCGCGATGATACTCTCATCTGCTGTCATTATTGTGGGTCTTCTCATGGGAGATATGCAGGATGATATCTTGTCTCTGACCACCGCCATTGTGGGGGTGGTCTTATTAATGGCTTCTTTCTTGTGGACACTATACCATTATGTGGATTGGCAAAATGATATTTACCGGGTGACGGCAGACCAAATTCTGGATATTGAACGCCGACCGTTTGGGAATGAGCAAAGGAAAAGTGCCCCGCTGGAAAGCATTTTAAGTTTAAATGTCGAACGGAAGAATTTGATCGGGATCATGTTAAATTTTGGAGATGTGGTCATCGATGCAGGCGGTACAAAACTGATTTTCAAGAGTATTTATGAGCCTACCCTGGCACAACTGGCGATATCACACCGGATGGAAGCACTCAAAAAACGCAAAGAAGAAGCCCTGTTCGCCGAGGAAAATCGCCGCGTGGCAGAATGGATCACCATGTACCACCGTGAAGTAAATCATGGCGATCATAAATAAGTGGTGGTCACCAATGAACGAGGTGATTAACCGATTAATCCAGGTTGCGGTATAATGCCTCTACATTTTTATTACGAATGAATTGGATGTTTAATTATGGCATTTCGAGATGTTATCACTATCCCAAATCCAGTGCTGCGCAAGAAGGCGCATGTCGTAACGGATTTTGGACCTGCTTTACAAACCCTGATTGACGATATGATCGATACCATGCGCGCTGAGCCTGGGGTAGGGCTGGCGGCGCCTCAAATCGGTGCATCCCAACGGGTGATCGTGGTCGAATACCCGGTTGATGAAGAAGATGAGGATGCTGAAGCGAAGCTGTATGCTGTCGTCAATCCAGAAATCGTGCGCGCTTCCACTGAGCAAGAAGAGGGACCCGAAGGCTGTCTGTCTGTTCCCAACCTGCGCGGCACTGTCGAGCGATCGATCGAGTTAACCATTAAAGGTAAAAGCCGGCGCGGACAACCCATTAAATTTAAACTGAAAGGGTGGACGGCGCGCATCTTCCAACATGAGATGGATCACCTGGACGGCATCTTGTTTATCGATCGTGCCAGCGAAGTTTGGGAGTATAAAGACGAACAAACGCCCGCGGTCTGATGATCCTGACACATCTTTCTCTGACCAATTTTCGCAATTTTAGCCGCCTGGATGTGGATGTCCCGCCTAAGGCATTGATGCTGCTTGGTTCCAATGCGCAGGGAAAAACCAGTCTACTGGAAGCCATTTATTATCTTGCGACCCTGACTGCCTTTCATGCGGAAAGCGACCGGGAGTTAATCAATTTCCTGACAGCCCAGGAAAACCTGGCAGTGGCACGTATCGTGGCTGATTACCAGCGCGGCGGAAGAAAACACCGTCTGGAAGTACGCATCATCAAGGATAATGGGGATTATGGTTCAGAAGGTCGGACGCGCAAAGAAGTGTTACTGGATGGCGTTAAGCATAAACTGAATGAAATCTACGGTAAATTTAATGCAGTGCTTTTTTTACCGCAGATGCTTTCCGTCATCGAAGGCTCACCGGATATCCGCCGTCATTATCTTAACCTGACGCTTTCTCAAGTCCTACCAGATTATGCCGTCCACCAATCGACCTATACGCGGGCGATTACCCAGCGCAACGCCCTGCTAAAACTACTGGGAGAGGGAAAAGGAGATCCAGCCCAATTATTCTTCTGGGATGGGAAGACGGCTGATTCAGGAGCGCAGTTGATTCTTGCACGCATCCAGGCTGTGCAGGCATTAGAACGCCTGGCATCCCATATCCATGCCGAATTGACCCGCGGCGCTGAAATCCTGCGCCTGGATTACCGCCCTTCATACGACCCGCTGCCACAACCCGAGAAGCAGTTCATGTTACCTCTGGATACTCCCGTGGACCGTTCCGGTTTCTCGGTGGAACAAATCCGGCAGGGGTTTATCCAACGGCTCAGCCAGATCCGGGCTGAAGAAATCCGGCGGGGAGTAACCAGCATCGGACCCCACCGCGACGACCTGCGAATTCTCGCCAATGGCGTGGATCTGGGCAAATACGGTTCCCGCGGGCAAAACCGGACGGCGATGCTTGCGCTAAAACTGGCAGAGGTAGCCTGGATGCGCGAATACAGCGGCGAATGTCCGGTCTTGTTGTTGGATGAAGTATTAGCGGAACTGGACAACGAGCGGCGCAGCGACCTCCTGACTCGTCTGCTGGAAAGCGAGCAAACCCTGCTCACTACGACCGATCTCAACCTGTTTACCAAGCAATTCATGTCCCAATCCAAGATGTGGCAGGTCGAAGCGGGGCGGGTGTTAACACGCGCTTGACAAATACGACTCCAATGGTTATTATTGGCAGTAATTGAGCGCAATGATGGCGTTGAATTACATTATTAAGCGTAAATCTGACAAATTACGTCAGAATTATATATTATATTTTGATTATCCGGAGGTACAATGTTTAAAAATAAATTGTGGTTTTTCTTAGCCTGTCTCATGATCATGAGTCTGGTACTGACTGCCTGCGGTCAGACAAAAAGCGATAAGCCGATCTTGATCGGTGGAGCGTTATGTTTGACAGGCATACAGGCACCCTTGGATGAGCCAGCCATGCGCGGAGCCCAGCTCGCGGTGGATGTCCTCAACAAGAAAGGCGGCATCCTGGGACGAAAAGTGGAATTCGTCAATCTGGATGGTAAAAGCGACCCGGTTACTGTTGGTAGCGTTGCCGTGCAGTTAATCGACAAAGGCGTTGTCGCCATTATTCCGCCAAGCGACTTCGACTTTGGTGGTCCTGCTGCCCGTGAAGCTCAGAAAGCCGGTATCGTTGGCATTTCTCCTTCCGCTTCTTCTCCGCTTTACGGTTCCAAGGCACTGGGAGACAAGCAGTTCACCCTTTCCATGTGGAACACTACGATGGGCGCTGTAACAGCCGAATATGCCTTCAAACAAAAAGGCTGGAAAGTCGGTTATGTGGTTACGGATACTTTCATCGACTATACCAAATCATTGAGTAGATATTTCATCCAGGCTTTCAAAGACTACGGCGGCACGATTTTATTCGAAGACACCTATGTCCAGGGCGACCAGGACTTCTCCGCCCAGCTTGCCCGCATCCAGGCACTCAAAGAGAAGCCCGATTTTATCTATATCTCTTCTTATATGCCTGATCTGGGCACCATAATTCGCACCATCCGCGAAGCTGGAATCAAGACTCCCGTCATCGGCGGCGATTCGTATGATGACCCCGGTCTCTTCAAGGCATTAGGGCCTGACTACGGAAATGATATCATCTTTGATACGCATGGATATCTCAGCGCCGATTCACGCCCCGGTATGAAGGAATTCTTACAACAATACAAGGATAAATTCAATAAAGAGCCGGATGCCTTATGGGTAGTGCCCGGTTATGATGTCGTGATGGTCTTAGCCCAGGCGATGGAAAAAGCAGGCACAACAGACGGCGCGGCAGTTGCCAAGGCAATGGAAGGCACAGATTATAAATTGTTGACCGGCGACCTGAAGTGGTCATCGGCGGCAGACGGTCATGCTCCAGATAAAGCGGCTGTATTAGTGGATTTAAAGGCTGGTCAACCCAACTTCCTCGGTTGGGTGCGCCCAGAAAAAGTTCCCGCTCCGTAAATCGTGAATCAAAACGTCAGTCCGTTTTAAAATAATCAATCACCAAGGGGGAGAGGCAAATTAACCTCTCCCCCATTTATACACATCGGAGTGTTTGATTTCATGTTAGACAACCAAAATAATCCTATACAAGAAGAGACATTATTTGTCCAAAACGTAACGAAAAACTTCGCCGGTTTAAGAGCGTTGGATGGTGTGAGCTTAAAAATCAGCAAAGGGGAAATTATCGGCTTGATTGGTCCGAATGGGTCGGGGAAAACCACTCTCATCAACGTCATTTCAGGTCTGCTTCCAGTAAGTGATGGTCACATTTTTGTCGACGGCGTTCAAATTGCCAGTAAACCGGCTCATGATGTTGCCCATGCCGGTGTGGCACGTACTTTTCAAACCATCCGTCTTTTTAAAGAATTAACCGTGTTTGAAAATGTAGAGGTAGCGGCATTAAGTGTCGGGGCGTCCCGCAGCGATGCGAAAGAAAGGACACATACCGCTCTAGCGGAAATGGGCGTAACAGATTGGTCTGATTACCTGGCAAGTGAGCTCCCCTATGGACATGAACGCCGGGTAGAAGTCGCCCGCGCGTTGGCGATGCACCCCAAGTACCTCCTTTTAGATGAGCCTGGCGCAGGTTTAAATGAAGAAGAAAGTGAGGGTCTTCTGGAAATCCTCGTCCCCATGCCCGAGAAGAAGAATCTCGGAATGTTGATCGTCGACCACGATATGCACCTGATCATGCGCTTATGCACCCGTCTGCATGTGCTGAACTACGGCAAAACGATCGGGGAAGGCACACCGGAAGAAGTGCAGAAAATTCCGGATGTTATAAAAGCCTATTTAGGTAAATCTGCAGGAGGGAAATAAGTTGTTAACCCTTACGAATATTCATGCAAAATATGGTTCCATCACTGCCCTGCGGGGTATTTCCCTTGAAGTCAAAGAAGGAGAAATGGTCGCCCTGATCGGAGTCAATGGAGCCGGGAAATCAACGACCCTCGCAACGATCGCCGGAACACTTAAACCGGCGCAGGGAACGATCACTTTCCAGGGTGTCTCTCTGGTTGGCTCTAAACCGGAACAAATTGTTCGCAAGGGGATTGCGCTGGTTCCCGAAGGGCGCGATATCTTCCCCAGCCTGACCGTTGAAGAAAACTTACGCCTGGGAGCTTTTACCCGCAACGACCGCGCCGAATATAAGCGCGATATGGACGAAATGTTTGCCCTGTTCCCCATCCTCAAGAATCGCTTAAACCAGTTGGGAGGGACACTATCCGGCGGCGAGCAGCAGCAGCTAGCCATCGCCCGCGCTTTAATGTCGCATCCCAAACTGCTTATGCTCGATGAACCATCTCTCGGCTTAGCGCCTACTCTGGTAGATCAAATATTTGAGCTGATCGTAACCCTTCACCAACGAGGTGTAACAATCCTTTTAGTGGAGCAAAACGTAGAACGGTCTCTGGAAATCGTTGACCGCGCTTATCTGCTCAATACCGGACGGCTGGAGGTCGAAGGCACACCCGCCCAGTTGCAAGAACGAATCGACATTCAAGGCATTTACCTGGGACAACATAAAGGGAGGAACTCACTTTGATCACCCTCGATTTTCTCATCAATGCCATCACCCTGGGAAGTCTATATGCTTTAATTGCCCTGGGGCTGGTCATTGTATATGGTATCTTGAAGCTCGCCAACTTTGCTTATGGTGAGTTTATCATGGTCGGCGGTTATGCGCTGTATATGATCAGCACGATCGCCCCACTCCCCTGGCTGATTCTGGCTATTCTGGCTGTTTTAACCGCAGTAGCGGTCAGTTATTTTACTGAATTGATCGCCTTTCGACCGGTGCGAGAAAAATCATTGACGGCGCTCTTAATCACCTCATTCGCAGTATCCACCCTCCTGCAAAATGCAGCCTTAATTATCGTATCACCGCGCGCCAAGGCTGTACCCCTGCCGCAGCTCTTTTCCACCAGCATCAATATTCTTGGCTCGGATGTACCGGTCAGGAATGTCTTGACGATCATCACCGCATTTGCCATCTTTGGATTGCTGACTCTGCTGCTGCGCAAGACCGTCCTGGGGATCGCACTGCGCGCCGCGGCAGATAATTTCAAGATGACGCGCATGCTGGGCGTTCCTGCAAATCTGGTCATCTCAGCCGCCTTCATCATCAGTGGTCTGCTGGCTGGGGTAGTTTCGATCTTTTGGGTAGGGCGAACGGCTTCGGTAACACCAACCATCGGCGCCGCTCCACTACTGGTTGCTTTTATCGCGTGCGTCATCGGTGGTATGAATAGTTTATTGGGCGCGGTGGTTGGCGGCTTTGTGTACGGCTTTCTATTCTCCTTCCTCAGTCTATTATTGCCGCAAGGTCTGCTGGATTATCGGGAAGCGTTCATGTTTGTCATTGTAATTTTAATTTTGTTATTCCGACCTGAAGGTCTTATCCGGAATAAGTACAGCGGGGAGCGTGTTGGATAACTATGAAAGAAAAAACACTGAACTGGTTCTATCACAATTCCACGATCGTTCTTCTTGTGGTTCCCTTGCTCATCATCGCTTTGATTGCGGATAATATCGGGGATAACTTAATCGAGCGGGTGATTACGGTATTGTTTATCAATCTGGTCATCGTATTGGGTTTACAGCTTTTCATGGGTAACTCAGGCATTCTGGCATGGACGCATGTTGGTTTCATGGGAATCGGAGCTTACGCATCGGTCTTGTGTTCGATGACGCCCGAAGCAAAGGCATTGACCTTACCCAATTTATATCCGGTTATCGCTCAAATCCACCTGCCATTTCTGGTCTCCATCTTGATAGGCGCGGTTGTAGCCGCTTTCGCCGCGACGCTTATCAGTTACCCGCTAATGCGTCTGTCGGATGCAGCGGCTGTCATCACCTTCTTTGCGACCTTGATCGTCATCCATGTTGTCCTTATTCGCTGGGATGTGGTTACCAACGGTCCGCGCACGCTTTTCGGCGTTGAAAGGTACACCTATCTTTGGACATCTGCGATTTTCGGCATCATCACCGTGATTGCTGCTTTATGGTTCAAAGAATCAGCATTGGGTTTGAAACTGCGTGCTTCACGGGATGATCGTTATGCGGCAGCCTCCATCGGCATCAATATCGTGCGGGTGCGCTGGTATGCTTTCATCGTCAGTGCCTTTATCGCCGGACTTGGAGGCGGTCTTTGGGCACATTTCATCACCTCGTTTTCTCCTTCCGCTTTCTACCTATCAGAGACCTTTACCCTGCTCGCCATGTTAGTGGTCGGTGGTGCATCGAGCGTCTCCGGAGCAGTGGTGGGTACGGTGGTGGTTACATTGGCGCGCGAAGTCTTACGCGGCATCGAAAACACAGCCACCTTTACCCAGGTTCTGCCAGTTGACTTGCTTGGTTTTACTGAGGTATTCCTGGCAATCGCATTAATCGTGGTTTTAGCGCTGCGCCCGTCCGGTCTATTGGGAAGCAGAGAAATAACTTGGAAACGGAAGAGGAAAGTGATCCCCAATGGGAATGGATTCGAAACTGAAACCAACCCGGAGGTTTGACCCAAACATAAATCAAATTATCTTTAGAAAGGAAAACAATCATTATGGCTACAAGAGTATCACGAGACACCGTATTTTATGCCTTCAGTCCAGACTTGAAACCTGTTACGACAGTCAAGCAGAATGAAGAGGTCATCATGGAGACCCATGACTGTTTTCAGGGACAATTGAAGAAGGATTCCGATCTGGTAACAGCCCTGGATTGGAGTCAAATCAATCCAGCAACGGGGCCTGTTTATATCGAAGGCTCCAAACCCGGCGATATCCTGCGGGTGGATTTATTGGACATCAAAGTCGCAGAGCAATCTGTTATGGTGACCATCCCCGGCGAAGGTGCATTGGGAGATGTAATCACCCAAATGGAGACATCCATCCTGAAGATTAAGGATGGTGATGTAATTTTCAAGGACAAGATCCGCATCCCACAAAGCCCAATGATCGGTGTGATCGGCGTTGCACCCCAGTCCGAGAGCATTCCAACCGGTACACCTGGCTTTCACGGTGGAAACATGGACTGCAACCTGGTTCAGAAAGGCGCTAGCCTGTACTTCACCGTAAATGTAGAAGGAGCACTGGTCGGCGCAGGCGATTTCCATGCCGTCATGGGAGACGGCGAGATCGTCGTGTGTGGCGCAGAGGTACCCGGTGAAGTTCATTTCAAAGCCGAAGTGGTAGACATGAAGGGTCTGCCGACCCCCTTTATCGAGAATAAAGATGTCGTCGCGGCAATCTATTCCGCCCTAACAACAGATGAGGCTGCGGCTGGCGCCATCCATAATATGTCCAAATTCCTAACGGAATTCGTCAAACTCACCCAGAATGACGCCGGAATGCTGATGAGTCTGGTGGGAAACCTGATCTTCTGCCAGGTAGTCGATCCATTGAAAACTGTTCGTTTTGAATTTCCCAAATGGGTCTTAGAAAAATACGATTATAAACTGGGATAAACTCCAGAACATCATATTTCTATAAAGGGAGGCGGCACTCATTCTGTGTGCTGCCTCTTTCTTTTTTAAGTTTTTTTCTGAACGGGTATTTAAATATTAAATCGTTGTTCGAAGCTTAAATGTCTGTCCTTTTGTCTTTAATGTTATAATATCTTTAGTGGTAGATGAGGTATTAAAAATGCTATATACAGACCACTTGTTATCCACTGAGGGGATTTTCGAACCAAAGAATTCGTGAGATAGGTTATGCTTGAATTCCTACAGTGGTATATTCTTCCAGAGCCTATCTTCCGCCAATACCTGCCAACAATTAGCCGGATTGGGAGAGGAATACGTATTTAGCCTTCATAAAAACCGATCAGCCGGTGCCTACGCGATCGCCCAGGATGAGAACAATGAAAGATACCAGTAGTCATATATTTATCATCGAGGACAGCCAAACCCAAGCACAAATGATGTCTTTGCTTCTGGAAGAAAACGGCTACCGCGTAAGCATTGCGGGAACTGGAACGGATGGGTTGAAGCGGATAAGCGAGGATCTCACGATTGATTTGATCCTGCTGGATGTAAACTTGCCCGATAAGACAGGTTTTGAAGTTTGCAGCCAGTTGAGGCAGTTAATCTATACTTACATTCCAATTTTGATGTTAACCTATGAACGAACAACGATTGAGGATAAAGCAGAAGGTCTATCGTTGGGAGCCGATGAATATTTAAGCAAGCCCTTCGACCCGCGCGATTTTTTGGCACGAATCACGGCTTTACTGCGGGTGAAGCAAATGGTAGAAATGTTGCTCCAGAGACTTACCAACGAACATCAATCTTATTTGACATTAAGGCGGATTGCCTTAACGGATCACCTGACTGGATTATATAACCGGCATTACTTTGCTGAGATATTAGAGCGTGAATTTAGTCTATCTCAACGGCACAATGTGCCACTGGCTTGCATCATGGCGGATATCGATAATTTTCGTGATTTTAATAACCAGTACGGGCACGCGATCGGAGACTGGGTGTTACAAGCGGTAACGAACATGATGAAGGAATATGTCCGCCAGGGAGATATCCTTGCACGTTATGGGGGAGAGGAGTTTGTTATTTTGTTACCAATGACAGCGTTGGATTCAGCCGTTGAACTTGCTGATCGTTTTCGCACCCTGATTGATGAACGGATATGGAAAAGTCCGGCTGGAGACTTACATCTCACCCTCAGTTTCGGAGTTGCCGCTATGCCGTTAGAGGGAGTTAAACAATCGATGCAATTGGTCAATTACGCCGATCGGGCTCTCTATATTGCGAAGAACCGGGGACGCAATAGAATCGAATTTTATGATACCGAATAAGAAACAACCTTCCTGATCAAAGAAATGATTGACCAGAGTGGAATTTAATGGTAAAGTGAAAATTATAAGAGAGATCTAGCTTAAAAAATGGAAGATGTGTGTTATCATCTGATTATTTCATTTGAGCGTCAAAGGATGGGTGCAGCCTATTCGAGCAAGGTTATTTGACCGATAACCTTATTAAGGAGATCATATGCCTGGTAAAGAGATGTCCGTTGATGATTTACTGGATAATGTAGGTGCATTGCCTCCTATGCCTCTGGTTGCGCGCCGGGCAACCGAGATAATCAAAGACGTCAAGTCCAGCATGAATGATCTCGCGAATGTGGTCAAGTTAGATCCTTCCATGTCCAGCATCATTTTGCGCTGGGTTAATTCAGCTTATTACGCTCTGAGACAGCCTGTCATCTCGATTGAGCAAGCCATAGTTTTCCTTGGGCAGCGTACCGTGCAAAACCTGGTTCTTTCGGCATCGGTGGCAAGTTTTATGAGCCGCCCACTCCCCGGCTATGCATTGCAGAAGGGGGATCTTTGGAAACATGCGGTCGGGACATCCGCCGGGGCACGCCTGATCATGCAGGGCATAAATCCTCGCCAGGCAGAAGACGCCTATTATGCGGGTCTATTCTGCGATGTTGGAAAACTTGCTTTTGATGTTCTTATTCAGAAAGGCATTCTAAAGCAGGGTTTTCCAATTGATCCCGCCTCACGGAAATTACCCTTCCAGGATACAGAAACTCGGCTCTTTGGTTACGACCATACGATCGTCAGCGCCGCAATGGCAGAGCGTTGGAAATTACCCGAATATATCGTCGAGGTAATTCGTTATCACCATACCCCTTCTAAGGTATCTGAAGCTTATCGCACCATCGCATATGCTGTGCATACTGCAGATGCAACCATGATGATGCTGGGAATTGGGGTTGGGGTGGATGGATTACAATATCCCCTTGATCCAAATGTGATTCAGATCCTCAAATGGAAAGAAGACAGCTTCGAGAAATTATACGAGCGAGTGATGCCTTTGATCCTCGAAGTCGAAGATTTCTTAAAAGTATAAATTCAAATTTCACCTGAAAAATTTCAATCTAATCAAGAGTACCCTCACCATACACCTATGAAAGCAATCCCTCGAATTTCGATCGCCCATCTTCCCACACCGGTTGAATCCATGCCAAACCTGAGTGAGGCTTTGGGGAAAACAAAATTCCTCATTAAGCGAGACGATCAGACCGGCTTAGCGCTGGGTGGTAACAAGACCCGCAAATTAGAGTTTTTAATGGCAGGTGCCGTGGAGAGTGGCGCGAAAACGCTGCTCACTGCGGGGGCAATCCAATCGAACCACTGCCGCCAGACTGCTGCCGCGGCGGCGCGCTGCGGTATGGAATGTATTCTGATTCTAACTGGCGATCCCACTGAACCTTCGGGGAATCTCCTTCTTGACCATTTGTTCAACGCCAAAATCGTCTGGGCAACTCGTGAAACTCGCGACCAGATATTACAGCAGAAATATGAAGAAGCCCAATCTGCTGGCAAAAAGCCTTATTTAATTCCTTATGGCGGCTCAAACCGTATCGGTGCAACCGCTTATGCTTTTGCTCTGCAAGAAATGCTGGGACAGAGTGTTTCACCAGACTGGATCGTCTTCCCTTCCTCATCGGGTGGTACGCAGGCTGGGCTTGTGCTGGGAGCACGCCT
>JBAXBF010000062.1:0-13320 GCA_037142095.1 Chloroflexota bacterium | reverse complement strand
TGGTAATGGAAATGCAATCAAAAAACCACCCCGCAATATGTCTTGCCCAGAAACTTGGTTTTGACTTTTCGGGATACAATGAACGATACTTTAGTAATCTTGATATAGCGATATTCTTCGCGAAAATCATTGCTTAAATAATCATTTTTCTAAACACAAAATCATCATACATAGGATGATAAACACTTTCGTCTCTGCATTTGTTCTCCTCAATCAATTGCTAACAACTGGGATTGCAATTACCGCATTCTCACTCCTTCTTTACGCGCTAACCTTCAATCTTAAGGATAGAGTCGCACGTTCTTTCGCTTTTATCCTTGCTTGTATGACTTTAGTTTTCGCCGCAGATGCAGTCAATAGTATTGTTACTTCAACCGATTTGCTCAATTTTATATTGCGACTACAATGGGTAGGAATCATTTTTCTTCCCATAGCGTATTTTTATTCTTCAGATGCTTTGCTTGCAACGACCGGTAAACCTTCACGAGGCAGACGACGGTTAGTAATTAAGATTTCTGCTGTCATCTCTATTATTTTTCTCTTACTCCTTCCAACACCTTTCTTAGTTGGACAAGTTGTCCAATCTCTCGATTCAGCTCCCTATTTAAAACGGACTTGGCTCACCTGGATTTTTACTTCTTATTATGCAGGAATGATGATTTGGAGTTGGTTAAATTTCTGGCGCGCTTACCGTAGAACGACCACCCGCCTAGGTCATCGCCGGCTAATCTACTTGATGGCAGGAGCAACGGCACCTGCCATCGGTTCATTCCCATTTCTTCTCTTTGGTGAAGGAGTAGCACTAGGTCACCATCTGCTCTTTTGGATAACTGTGGTTATTCTTAACATAGGAACTGGTTTCCTCGTCATTATTATGGCTTATGCAGTCGCATTTTTCGGGGTAGATTGGCCTGACCGCATTATTAAAAGTCGCCTCTTTCGTTGGCTTTTCCGAGGACCAGTTACTGCTATTATTGTTTTAACGGTTACGACGTTCGTTCGTACTCTAGGGAGAAAATTTGGTGGTCCTTACCAGACCATTGAAATTATTCTAACGGTTGGAAGTATTCTGATAATGCAATATCTGATTACGCTTATCTCACCTTGGATAGAACGTAAACTGCTTTATCGTGGTGACTACAAAACATTAATGATTCTCCAAGAAATGCAATTGCGAGTCCTAACGAGCAGCGATTTACACCAATTTCTTGAATCTATCTTATCCGCAGCTTGTGACCGTCTCCAATCCACACACGGTTTTATCGCAGATCTTTCCCCAGAAGGATTGGATATTCTTGTAGTAATCGACTCTCCACATCATGTTCAAGATGTACCTTTAGATGCGGTATATGAAGTCATTCACACTGAGAATGATGATATTATTTTTTGGGATGGTTATTGGCTAATTCCCCTCATTTCAAGCCAAATTGACGATAATGGACAAGCAGATGAAAGAAATAACCTGCCTCCCACTCAACAATTATTAGGTGTGATGGGAATCGCCTTAAAAAAACAGGATGAGTATCTTATCTCACCTAATAAGGATCAAATCGATCATCAATCACTAATTGCACTTGCAGAACGAGCATCCCTGGCTTTAGAAAATCAAAGCGCACAGCAGCGTTTATTTAGTGCATTTGAAGACATCGCTATTCAAGCTGATCTACTACAACACCTTCGAGCTGCATCTCGTTATGACGGTAACCTTGTATTAACAACGCCTTTGCCTACAGAAACTAAGATTCCCGGAAAAATTATCAAAGACGCACTTAATCATTACTGGGGTGGTCCTAAACTGACCCAGAGTTCATTATTGGAATTAAATATCGTACAGACAGCCATTCTAACCGGTGAAACGCCTGCCAATGCTCTACGTTCAATTCTCCGTAATGCAATAGAACAAACTCGCCCACATGGGGAAAGGCGTTATACATCCGACTGGATTTTATATAATATCCTGGAGATGAAATACGTAGAAGGGCATAAGGTACGGGATATCGCTGACCGTCTCGCAATCTCGGAAGCAGATTTTTACCGCAAACAACGGACTGCATTAAAATCTTTAGCCAATATTCTCCAGCATATGGAAAAACAAATTAATGCTGAACAATTCACAATTATGAATAAGGAAAGCTAATGAAGTACTTCTTTTCAACCATGACTGGAGCAGTTTTCGGGGTAATGCTTGGTTTCTTACTAGCCGGCATTATCGTATTCATCAGTCAGATGCCGCATGGCACAGCGATCACGCTTCAACCGCCTCCTTCACCTGCACCAATCCGTGTACAGATTAGCGGGCAGATAACCAAACCAGGAATTTATGCTATACCTAAAAGCAGCCGTATCGGAGATATTATTCAGGCAGCCGGAGGACTATTACCCGATGCGTCGATACGATCTATCAACCAAGCAGCAATTTTAGAAGACGGGAGCCAGATCATTATTCCGTCCAGTCCAAAGCCAGGTGAGCCTATCCAATCGTCCCTCAAAAATCAAGAAGAAAATAAAAAGCTGGTCAATATCAATGACGCATCTCAGGAAGAGCTAGATACATTGCCAAATATAGGACCAGTGAGCGCACAAAAAATTATAGAATATCGCACAACCAAGGGTATGTTTACTAAAATTGAAGATATACTTAATGTATCTGGTATTGGACAGGTAACATTTGAGAAAATCAAAGAACTAATCACTATCTCTCCATGACGAAAGGTAATTTATAAATATTATGGAAGCTTATTCAGGCGTAATAAAAAGATATGGTCACTTACTGGACCTACCTAACTACTCAAAAACAATTACACTGCTAGAAGGAAACACTCCATTAATTCCCATGCCACGTTTAGCAAAGGAATTAGGAGATATTGCAGGTTATTCTTCATTTGAGTTATTTGTAAAATTTGAGGGATTAAATCCGACCGGTTCCTTCAAAGATCGAGGTATGACGGCTGCCATTAGTGAAGCCGTTGGACGCGGTGCAAAAGCCGTGATTTGTGCCTCCACAGGGAACACCGCCGCCTCAGCCGCCGCTTATGCGGCACGCGCTGGAATACGTTCAATTGTGCTTATTCCTCAAGGGAAAGTCGCCGCCGGTAAATTAGCCGGAGCAGTAGCTTATGGCGCACAGGTCATCCAAATCGATGGTTCTTTTGATGATGCCCTACGTATGGTGGTGGAAATTACGCAAAAACATCCAATAACTTTGGTAAATTCCATTAACCCATACCGTATTGAGGGACAAAAATCAGCAGCTTTTGAGATATGCGACACGCTGGGGAGCGCACCAGAATATTTCTGTTTGCCTGTGGGAAACGCTGGAAATATCACTGCGTACTGGGCTGGTTTCAAACAATATAATACGATCAAAGGAAGTGGACTTCCCCAATTTTTAGGTACGCAGGCAGCAGGATCTGCACCTTTAGTACTCGGGCATCCGGTTGATAAACCTGAAACTGTTGCAACTGCCATCCGTATAGGAAGACCTGCGCGTGGCGAAGAGGCATTAAAAGCCGCCGAAGAATCAGGTGGACGGATTATCGCTGCGACGGATGAACAAATCTTAGCAATGCAACGTAAATTAGCGGGTGAAGGTGTCTGGGTTGAACCAGCTTCTGCAGCAGGATTAGCAGGATTAGCCATTGAGATGAGTTCTGGGCGTATCAATCCCAAAGGCAAGCGCGTTGTCGCGGTATGTACCGGTCATGGGTTAAAAGATCCCGATATTATCACTGGTAATATGCTCAAACCGCTTGTAATTTCACCTGAACTATCTGTTTTAGAAAAAATTCTTTTGGAGTAAAATGGAAATTTCACTGGCGTTAGGAGGAGGAGGCGCAAAAGGGAATGCTCATATCGGTGTTCTCCGCTGCTTAGATCGCCATGGTTTTAAAGTTAAAGCGATAGCAGGAACTAGTTCAGGGGGGGCATATGGTGCTTTTTATGCCGCAGGGTATTATCCTGATGAAATTATTCAACGCTTGAATCGCTGGGATCAATCTAAATTATTTGGTCGCAAACCGGGAGATGGTCCATCTTTGTTAGGATTTGCAGGACTCAGTCAACTCCTATACGATTTTCTAGGCGAACGTACTTTTGAGCAACTTCTAATACCTCTTGCTCTTACTGCTGTTGATATAAAAAGCGGTAGACAAGTGATTATACGCGAAGGCAGGGTTGTGGATGCATTACTTGCCTCAATGGCATTTCCGGGTATCTTCCCGCCACGTAAATGGAATGAATATATGCTGGTTGATGGCGGCGTATTAGATAATGTTCCGGTTAGACTCGGGCGATCTTTGGCTCCCGCCTTGCCAGTTGTAGCCGTTGTCCTTTCGCTCCCCATTGAAGAAACAGCGAAAGTAATGTCACCGCTTGACCTCAGCTCTCCTAATCCAGTCATATCGCAGATCGCCCGCATGCGTGTAACCCAGGCTTTTAATATCTTTCTCAACTCAATCGAAATTTCTGGTAACCAATTAGTCGAAATACGTCTGAAAGTCGACCAACCGGAGGTCATTATTCGACCGGACGTAGCTCATATAGGATTACTCGATAAAGTAGATATTGCTGATCTGGCCCGAAGAGGAGAAGAAGCCGCTGAAAATAATTTAAAGAATCTATATAATGCTGTTAGTCCTCGACTAGGATTTACGCGGCGTTTGAAAAGACTTTTCCAGCAAGGAAACTATAAAAATGATAGATAGCCAAATACTTGCCATAGAGGGATGGACAATTCGTATCAGCCAACCTTCCTCCAACGGAAATCATCCTGTTATCATTATGCTCCACGGCTTAACCGGAGACGAAAATTCGATGTGGATTTTCGCACGACACTTACAATCCCGTTATATTATCATCGCTCCGCGTGGAATCCATCCTACTTCTCGTGGCGGCTATGATTGGCATAATTATCAACCTGGTCCAGTTCCGCAAGTAAACGTATTCTTTCCTGCGGTAGATGCAATTCTTTCCATGTTAGAATTGTTAGCAAAACAGCCTCAATTTATAGGAATAGACTTTACTCATCTATCCTTGATTGGTTTCAGTCAAGGAGCAGCATTAGCCTATGTATTTGCACTGCGTTATCCACATAGAGTAAATGCACTAGCAGGATTGTCTGGTTTCCTTCCTGACAGCGCAGCGCCCCTCCTGGAAGGACAACCACTTAACGATAAGCTTGTTTTTGTATCCCATGGAATACAGGATAAAGTCATCTCTATCGCCCGGGCAAAGCAATCAATTCAGCGTTTACAACAAGCTGGTGCCCAGGTACAATATTGCGAAGATGATAATGGTCACCAGGTAAGCCTGAAATGCATTAATTCAATGGAAACTTATTTTGGTGTTTAGAATTTCACGAAAGAAGGTAAGTTTATGACCTCTGATTATTTCGGTGCGTGTGATATCCTAAAGACATCCCGGGGAGAATATATCATCTACCACCTCAATAAACTGGAAAGCAGCGGATCTATCCAACTCAGTCATCTGCCTTATTCCATACGTATCATGCTGGAATCCGTTCTACGGCAGTGCAATGAACGAGAAATTTCCCAACAGGATGTAATTAACCTGGCAAATTGGAAACCGCGAGCCGAACGGGTTAGCTTACCATTTTTACCAGGCAGAGTCATCATGCAAGATTTCACAGGTGTTCCGGCTGTGGTTGATTTAGCTGCCATGCGCTCCGCAGCTATACGGATCGGGGTTGATCCCAACCAAATTAACCCACTCATTCCAGTCGATCTTGTGATTGATCATTCTGTACAAGTAGACTTCTTTGCTACGCCAGATGCTTTACATCGGAATGCCGAGCTAGAATTCCAGCGCAACCGTGAACGTTATGAATTTTTACACTGGGGACAGCAAGCGTTCAGCAATTTTCGTGTCGTTCCTCCTGCAACTGGCATCGTCCACCAAATCAACCTGGAATACTTGGGACAAGGCATCCTATGTCGTAAAGAAGAAGATAAAACGATTGCTTTTCCTGATACCGTGGTTGGTACAGACTCGCATACTACCATGATTAACGGATTAGGTATCCTTGGATGGGGCGTTGGCGGTATTGAAGCCGAAGCCGCCATGCTCGGACAACCTATTGATATGTTGATTCCTGATGTCATTGGGGTTAAGCTGCACAGTAAACTTCAAGCTGGCGTCACTGCTACTGATCTTGTCCTAACAATCACACAAATATTACGTTCAAAAAGTGTGGTAGGAAAATTTGTTGAATTCTATGGTTCTGGACTTGATTCCATCTCTTTACCTGACAGGGCAACGATCGCCAATATGGCGCCAGAATATGGCGCTACCACAGGCTTCTTTCCAGTCGATGCAGAGACATTGCGGTATTACCATCTCAGCAACCGTCCACCCGAATTAATCGAACTTATTGAACGATATTGCAAGGCACAGGGACTTTTTAGAGATAATAACTCGCCCGATCCGGATTTCACTGATACGTTGGAACTCGACTTAGCTTCAGTTGAACCCTGCCTGGCAGGACCCAAGCGTCCCCAAGACAGGATTCCTCTCAAAGAGATAAAACGATCTTTTTTCAATACACTTCGTGCTCCCTTGAAGGAACGCGGTTATGCGTTGAGTGAACAAAATATTAGTCGTAAAAGTATTTGCGGTACGAATGGATCCAGTATAGAGCTTGGACATGGCACTATTGTTCTGGCAGCCATAACCTCTTGTACAAACACATCGAACCCATCGGTTATGATCAGTGCTGGACTTCTGGCAAAGAAAGCCATCGAACGTGGCTTAAAAGTAAAGCCTTATGTAAAGACAAGCTTAGCACCTGGGTCACGTATAGTAACTGCCTATTTACAAGCAGCAGGTTTAATCGATCCGCTGGCTACACTCGGTTTTGATCTAGTTGGTTATGGATGTACAACTTGTATTGGCAATTCAGGACCCCTATCCGCTGAAGTGGTGAAAACCATCAGCAATGCAGATCTAGTTGCTGTAGCTATTCTCTCCGGTAATCGTAATTTCGAAGGGCGCATTCATCCTTTTGTACAAGCCAATTATCTGGCATCGCCGCCTTTAGTTGTAGCATACGCCATCGCTGGTCGAATAGATATTGATCTTTTTCAGGAACCTCTCGGTTACGATCAATATGATTTGCCCGTTTATCTCAGTGATATTTGGCCGACTTCTCTGGAAATTCAAAATGCAATTGACCAAAATCTGAGACCTGAAATATTTGCGGAACAATACGCGAACGTTTTCTCAGGTAATTCCGCTTGGAATGATATTCATAGCAACAATCAAGATATCTTTGTGTGGGATGAACATTCTACCTATATCCAAGAACCTCCATTTTTCGAAAATTTATCTCTTGAAGTTACCCCAAGGCAAAATATATATGGGGCACGAGTTCTGGCATCCCTGGGTGATTCCATCACAACCGATCATATCTCTCCGGCGGGTTCGATTGCAGCCAGTAGCCCGGCTGGAAAATATTTGATTTCCTGCGGCGTTGATGGACGTGATTTTAATTCCTACGGCTCCAGGCGCGGCAATGACCGCGTGATGGTTCGGGGTACCTTTGCGAATATCCGCCTCAAGAACCGTCTAATTCCAGGCGTCGAAGGCGGCTATACCCTGTACTTTCCAAGCGGTGAGACCATGTCTATCTTTGATGCAGCTTCACAATACAAACAAGAACAAATCCCATTGCTAATTTTGGCAGGCAAAGAATATGGATCAGGATCCAGCCGCGACTGGGCAGCAAAAGGTACCATGCTACTTGGTGTAAAAGCCGTCCTCGCAGAATCTTATGAACGCATTCATCGATCTAACTTAATCGGTATGGGTATCCTACCACTCCAATATTTTGAGGGGCAAAATGCCGATTCATTAGGCTTAACCGGTAGTGAAATCTTCAATATTACGGGTATAGATGCTGACTTAAAACCTCATACTTTTGTCAAAATTGAAGCCATCAAATCCGATGGTGGGATAAATACCTTCCAAGCCATTGCACGTCTGGATACTCCCATCGAAGTTGATTATTACCGAAACGGCGGCATCTTACCCACAGTCTTGAGAAATATGGCGAAAAAATAGGTTTTCGAGAAAGACAAGATGTGATATAATTTCATTGTCGGTCTGATTGCCCCCGTAGCTTAATGGACAGAGCATCTGACTTCGGATCAGACGGTTGCGTGTTCGAATCACGCCGGGGGCGCTACACTGTATATAGTGTTATTCCCTCGTTAGTCTCCCCATATATTAGGTAGAAATAAAGTTTCTGATTATCCTTTTTGGATAGTCAATAGATACATTTTCATTGACTATGTCTTCTATTTCTGTTATTGGCTGCCAAATTCCGCCAACTCCTTGTTGTCCTTTCGCTTACTCCAAATTGCTGCACAATCTCATAATTACGTAAGTTCTTGATCCGTTCTCGTTCTTATAAGCTGAGATTGCGCCAGCAAGAAAACTCAGCTTCAAGTTATTCTTGCCATTTTTCTTACTTTTGCCTGGAATGCAAGTAAAAAGTGTTTCGATTTTTCTGCCTTGATTATGATTTCACTTATAGATAAATTTTCAAAGCCCTTATTCTCGATTGAAGTAATAAGCGCATTACGGATGGAATTACTCGTCCGTGTGATCCGCAGATCAATGGCAGGTCACTGCTTAATTGAAAATCTTCTAAAATCTGATAATATCATTCCAATTATTATTCCCAGGAAGAAAACCAACAATCTGCTAGTATAGTTCTAAAAGATAAAATACATACCCGTTGGATTTAAAAATTTTCATGGAAGTTTGATAGGGTAAACGAAAAACCAGAGCCCGATGGACTCTGGTTATCTGAAGTAGCGGGGACAGGACTCGAACCTATGGCCTTCGGGTTATGAGCCCGACGAGCTGCCACTGCTCCACCCCGCATCGTTTAACTAGTAAGATTATAGCACGTTTATAGTATTAATGCAAGTTATTTATGGAATTGAAAAACTAAAATGATATCCCCCATTAAATGGCTGAGCGATCTCGGAACTTGTTCCAATTACTTCGAACCAGGTTCTACCCGGTTTGAACGGAAATAAATATCCCTGTGTATCAATAAGCGTCAAAACATCCTCTTTGGATTTTCGCTGCCACTGTACATCGTACGATTTGCCATCCCGAAAAAGGATTGCTTTTCCAGTACCTAAGATATCCATCTTGACAATCTCAATATCATCTCGCTTGATATAATATTCATAATGGACAAATAAAGCGACAACATTATCAGCATCGACTGGCTCGCCCGTCAACCGATCATTGAGCAGAAAATAATCTTCTCCCTGCCCCAGGTCATCATGAGCATCTTGTAAACGTATATAAGTCTGCCCTTTATAGTCATATACCCACTTTCCGTAGTAATAAGGAGAAAAACGAAAAGACAAATCATACGCATCCTTCCCGTCATTGGGGGGAAGCGTGGAAAAACGCATCCCATCCAGATTGGGACGGATATTTTTAATACCTATTTTGGCTGCATGTTTGCTTAGAATATTGGTATTCGTCACCGCATGATTCCACATCTTCGGGTCAACCCGGCAGATGGGTGGACAGCCGGCTGGCCACTCTGAGATCATACGATCCCAATAATCGCGCTTAGAAAAATATTTAAGCACTCGTTGGTCAGCCCCAACATAAGCCAATATCGATTTGTACATCTCTACGATATTTTCATCGAAAAAACGAGCCGAACGGATCGGTCCGACGACATCCGCATCATCTCCATAAAATATCCCGATGAAACGCGTTTTTCCCCACTCTGTATAATACTCATATACAATATCTGCTTTTGTTAATCCCCATTGTGGACGCATTGGACGAGGATCATTGGATATCTTGACTGCCACGGGGCGTCGATTGAGAAGATTTTTTTTTATTACCGTTAATCCTGTCAATGGATTCGTATTATCAGGATAATCGCTTGGACCGATATCAACTTCAGTCTTGCTAGCATTGCTTAGCGTTTGCGTCTGCTTTTCAATGCTTGCTTGGCTTGGTTTTTGAATGTTTTTAATATCTTCTTGATTTGGTGAACAACTACTAGCCAACAAAATCAGTATAATATAATATTGGAATCCTAGCCTGTACATGGTAAACTGTATTGTACACTAAATTTCATTAGCTTTCTGTTAGAATCAGATTATGCCAGCAAAAAAATATTTACCAACCTACCTTTCTCTTCATCTCCCAAGTCTCTAGTAAGTCTATGAAACCTTCCCATTTGCCAACAGGTGAACAATTTTCTGTTTTGATAGCCGCTACTTTGTTCGCTTATGCATTGACACGCAACACTAATCTTCCTCCTTTATCAATTAATCTTCCTCTCCCAAATCTCTTTATCTCCATTCCTGTTAATTTCTATACTATTGCGTCTTTGCTTATCGCTGGAATGACAGCCTCTGGTTCTGCATGGTTAATTCACAGCCACCCATACAGTTCCAACCAGAATATTTGGCAACACGTGTGGTTACCCGCATTGACTGCATGGGCTATCAGTACATTGCTAACTGGTCTTCCACCTTCCAGACTGATATGGTGGGTAGGTTTAGTTCTTGGAGGAATCATCATTGCGATTGTCTTAACGGCTGAATATATTTCCGTAGATGCCAACGATCGTTATTACGCGTTGATCTCAATTGTTTTAGTTACTTTTGCGTACGGGCTTTATCTTATCTTAATCACAATCTGGCACAGCATGGATATAAGGTTGTTTATCCTTTATCCTGCTGTCTTTATTGCGACATTGTTGGTCTCCTTGCGGGTGATAAATTTACGTTTAGATCCAAATGGTCCAGAAATCATACCCGCATTAGGAATCGCCATTGTCGCAGCCCAAACTGCTGCTGCATTGATATATTGGCCTTTATCTTCAACGCGGTTTGGGTTATTGGTTGTTGGGCTGGTTTATGCCCTGGGCAGCTTGATCATTAACTTACGCGAAAAAAGACACAAATTGCTAATTTTCATTGATCCAATAATAACTCTGCTAATCCTATGGTGTAGCGCGATATGGATTTCATAACCCCTATAAATTCCAATCTCACAATCGAGATTTTATTCGGGCATTGGGAAAAAATGCGAAACCATGTTATTTCGATTGGTTCATGTGAAGAAAGTTGTGGTATTTTAGCAGGTATCAACAATAGATCAACTTTTGTGTTTCCAGCCACAAATATTTTACACAGTCCTGGACAATTTCAGATAGATCCAAGAGAACAATTGACTATTTTTAAAGAGCTCGATCAAAATGGATGGGATTTAATGGCAATTTACCACAGCCATCCGAATGGTTCGTCTTATCCATCTGATCAAGATGTCAATGAGGCATTTTATCCAGAAGCGATTAATCTAATTTGGTCATTTCAAAGTTCAGAATGGGATTGTCGCGCCTATAAAATTATTGATAACCGAATTAATAATGCTCAAATCGTTCTCCTAAATGAATAGCATAAAAACTTGATTTCCTAGTAACCTGCCTCTTTTCGTCAAACGTAAAGTATCACCATCCTTCCATTCCAAAAGCCCATTTCGAATACTTTTTTCAATTTGTTTTCCGAAAATTGCGTCAAGGGACTTTTGAAATCTTTTCTCAAATCTCTCCTTTGAGATACCTTCCCGAATCAGGCGCAATCCCATCATCATCGTCTCCCCAATTTCTGCTTGAAAATCGATTAAGTTTGTTTCCGATGTTGCTGGCGTGGATGGAAAAGATACATTCACCCCATTATCGAATCGGTGGATATATTCTGCTGCAGATAACACGTTAACTGTCCGAACGGGGTGAATATATCCATGGGCACCAGCCCCCAATCCGATATAAGGTAAATTTCTCCAATATTGTAAATTATGCTGGCAGGAAAGAAATTTTCCATTTTTGTCCGAACGCGCCCAGTTAGAGATTTCATACTGCAAGAATCCGTTTTGTTCCAAGTACTCACTCGCCCATTCATACATATCTGCCGCTAGATCAGGTTCAGGTTGTGGAAAAATACCATTCTTAACATTATCAAAAAGCATTGTTCCTGATTCCAAAGTAAGCGCATAGAGTGAAAGATGCTCAGGATAGAGTTTCAAGACGGCTTGCACTGACTCTTTCCACGTATCGAGTGTTTGATGGGGTATACCATAAATCAAATCCAGGTTTATATTTTCAAAACCAGCCATACGCGCTTCTTCTACTGCTTGCTGCACCTGTTGATAAGTGTGTATTCTTCCCAAAATGCGAAGCTCGTCTTTATTAGCAGATTGGACGCCCATGCTCAGACGATTTACTCCTGCAGAATGAATTTCTTTTAACCAACCCAAATTTACCGTTCCTGGATTTGATTCAAGCGTAATCTCGGCATTTTCCGCACAAGAAAAAATGGTATTCAAATTCCTTAACAGATTGATGATATCCTTAGATTCCAGTAAAGATGGCGTTCCGCCGCCAAAATAAATTGTAGAAACGGATAACTGCTTCTCAACAGATTGATAAATCTGTTTCATCTCCTGGCATAAAGCGTTTACATAGGGTTGTATTAAATCTTCTATACCAGCATAGGTATTGAAATCGCAATATTGGCATCGCTGTCGACAAAATGGGATATGGATATAAACACTATATACCCAAGAAGTGGTGGATACTGGTATAATCATGGATGCTTTCATATCTGACCTTATAAGTGAGATGATTATGGCTTTTCAATCACCAACGACACCAGGAAAACTATGTCCAACTTGTGGCACGCGTTTAAGCGAAAATACAACTCGTTGCCCGGTCTGTGGAACAAATTTATCCAATGTTGCAGGCACTGGAAGAACTGTCCGGCGAGAACAGAACCAATCTTCCGATCCATCCAACAGTAACATTCAGGGAAGCCGAATGCCAGAAATCCGGCTGAGCCTTCCAATAGCGTTAGTATTGCTTGTTCTTTTTATCGGGGCAGCGATCTTCCTTTTCTTCTTAGTCCTACAAAAGACCGGTAGGGTAGCAGAACCAACTATCACACCTACCCCGCTTGTTACATCCACACCGTCCATAACTCCCACGCCAATTACGCCCACTGTTACCTGGACTCCCCTGCCAAGTCCAACTCCTTTTGATTATACCGTAGCACAAGGGGATACATGCAGTGCAATTGCCTATAGATTTCAGGTTTCCATTATAAGTCTGGTGCTCATCAATAACCTTCCAGCAGATTGTGGTTCCTTGTTTGTGGGACAGAAATTAAAAGTTCCACAGCCTACTCCAACAGCTTCTCCGCCGCCGACTTCTACGCTCAAACCTGATGAGGCTACAGAGGCAGCTTGTGAAAAAAC
>JBAXBF010000061.1:0-13485 GCA_037142095.1 Chloroflexota bacterium | reverse complement strand
CTTGGACCTCCATTCATATTCGATAAGGACAATGTCGATAACTTCGGCTTCTAGTCTCTAATCGGAACCTAATTCTTAATCGAACAATCAGGGTACAGGCAAATGCCTGTACCCTGAAAATTATAAAAACCCAATACCCATTCTTTCAATTTGAAATTATAATAATATTATTTATAATATATAGAGACGCAAATAGCGTAAAAAAATTTCTGAATAGACTTCAAGTTTTTACTAATCAGGAGAACATAGCATGGGAAAAACACAAAATTATCTAGCGCTTGACTTAGGAGCAGAAAGCGGAAGAGCCATTTTAGGGCGATTCGATGGCAACCGTATTGAGTTAAATGAGGTACATCGTTTTCCAAACGGTGGCGTTGGCATGCTGTTGAAATCAGGGGGTGTTAGTCTGCACTGGGATATTTTGCGCTTGTGGACGGAGATAAAAAATGGCATCTCCTATGTGTCGCGTAAAATGGGTGAACCGCTTGAAGGAATTGGGCTTGATACGTGGGGGGTCGATTTTGGATTATTAGATCGAAATGGATCATTGGTAGCCAATCCATATTGTTATCGCGACAGCCGGACGGATGGGATGTTAGAAGAAGCTTTTCGGCGCATGCCGCGTGAACAGATTTTTGAGCATACTGGCATCCAATTCATGCAATTAAATACATTATATCAATTGCTTGCGATGGCTGTGCAGCATGCCCCTGAATTAGAAATTGCCGAGACTTTTCTTACGATGCCGGACATCTTTAACTATTGGTTGACTGGTCAGATGGTTTGTGAATTTACGATCGCCACCACCACCCAGTTTTACGATCCTCGCAAACGCGATTGGTCTGAGCCGTTATTGGCGGCAATGGGCATCCCGCGCAAATTATTTCCTCCGGTTATCAAATCCGGGACGGTACTTGGGAAGCTGATACCAACTTTGGCGGATGAAGTCGGTGCTCAGATGAACGTGGTTGCACCAGCTTGCCATGATACCGGCTCGGCGGTAGGGGCTGTGCCTGCGGGAGATGATGGCTTCGTTTGGATCAGTTCTGGTACCTGGTCGATAATAGGGACGAATGTAAACGAACCCGTGATTAACCAAAAGAGTTTGGAATACAATTTTACGAATGAAGGCGCAGCGGATGGTGGTTTTAGGTTATGTAAAAACATTGCTGGTTTATGGTTGGTGCAGGAGTGCCGCCGAACCTGGGCTTTGGCGGGAGAGGAATATTCTTATACGGACTTGACTGCCATGGCAGCCGAGGCAAAGCCATTGGTTTCCTTCCTTGATCCGGATGATAAGGAGTTCTTACGACCTGGGAATATGCCGACCCGTATCCGAGAATACTGCAAGCGCACAGGTCAAAAAATACCTGAGACCAAGGGTGAAATTGTGCGTTGTGCTTTACAAGGCGTGGCTTTTAAATATCGCTATGTTTTGGAATGTTTGGAAAATATGGTTGAGCACCCGCTGGAACCAATCCATATTGTTGGAGGGGGAACCCAAAACCTGTTGCTGAACCAATTGACTGCCGATGCGACTGGCAAGCGGGTGGTGACGGGACCCATTGAGGCGACCGCAATGGGGAATATCATCGCTCAGGCAGTTGCTTTGGGACACATTTCTTCTTTCCAACAAGGACGTGATATTGTGTGTGCGTCTTGCGAGTTAAAAAGCTTCGAGCCGGTTGAGACGAAACGCTGGGATGATGCCTACGGGCGCTTCAAGCGATTGTTAGAAGGATAAGCTCTGAATTCAGAGATAATCATATTAAATAAAAGGAGAAAACCGTATGTTATACGATATGCCCCTTGAGGAATTAAAAACCTACCTGCCGATGCGCGTAGAATCGGCGGATTTTGATTCGTTTTGGCAGAAGACCATCGATGAAACGCGCCAGCATCCTCTTAACCCTGTGTTTGAGCCGGTCGAGGCGGGTCTGCGTTTACAAGAGGTTTTCGATGTAACTTTCAGCGGCTATGGAGGGCAGCGCATCAAAGGTTGGCTCTTGTTGCCGAGACAACGGAGTGAAAAATTACCATGTGTGGTGGAGTATATAGGTTATGGCGGTGGGCGAGGTTTTCCTGCCAACTGGCTGCTTTACTCCAGTGCGGGATATGCTCATTTTGTTATGGATACACGAGGACAGGGGGGGGCTTGGATTAATGGGGATACACCTGACTATGATGTGGAACCAGCAAACCCTCAATATCCCGGCTTCATGACGCGTGGTATCTTGGATCCACATACTTATTATTACCGCCGGGTATTTAGTGATGCCGTACGGGCTGTTGAGGCTGCCCGTTCACATCCGGCTATTGCTGCTGACCGCGTTGCCGTGGCGGGGGTGAGTCAGGGAGGCGGCGTCTCTTTAGCGGTAGCGGGTCTAATCCCAGACTTGTCCGTTGCACTTCCCGAAGTGCCTTTCCTTTGTCATTACCGGCGCGCAACCGAACTGGTGGACACACGTCCCTACAATGAAATTGCGAATTATTGTAAGATTCAACGAGACAAAATAGATATCGTTTTCCATACCTTATCTTATTTTGATGGGGTTAACTTCGCGGCACGTGCCTTCTGCCCGGCACTCTTTTCGGTGGGTCTAATGGATGATATATGCCCGCCCTCAACGATCTTTGCCGCCTATAATTATTACCTGGGTGATAAACAAGTGCGAATCTGGCATTATAACCAGCACGAGGGAGGCGAAATCTATCAGAAGGTGGAGAATTTGAAGTTTTTGGCTGAGATTTGGGAATAATGAAGGTTGTCCTTGGTATTGAGGAGGTAAAATCATGTCTAAAAGCGAGAATAAAAAGAAAAAAAAGGTTGAGTCTGCAGAAGAACCGAAAGAGAATAATTCAGTGACGACTGAAGCGCAAAAGTCAAAAAAACTATCTAAAGATACCTACGAAAAGGAATTGCGCGTGTTGCAGATTGAACTTGTGAAGTTACAAGAGTGGATAAAAGCGAAGGGGTTGAGGCTGGTAACCCTATTTGAAGGGCGGGATGCGGCTGGAAAAGGCGGGACGATCAAGCGCATTACCGAATGTCTCAATCCCCGCTATTGCCGGGTGGTTGCCCTGGGTGTTCCCACAGAGCGTGAAAGAACTCAGTGGTATTTCCAGCGTTATGTGGCTCATCTTCCAGCAGCAGGGGAGATAGTGCTTTTTGACCGGAGCTGGTATAACCGTGCGGGTGTGGAACGGGTAATGGGCTTTTGTACGGAGGATGAATACCAGGAATTTCTGCGGGCTTGCCCTGAATACGAACGGATGCTGATTCGTTCGGGTATTGTGCTGGTTAAATATTGGTTCTCCGTGAGCGATGAGGAGCAAGAGGGACGTTTCCAGGCGCGAATTGACGATCCTACAAGACGTTGGAAATTAAGTCCAATGGATCTTGAATCACGCAGCCGTTGGGTGGAATATTCTAAAGCGAAAGATACGATGTTTGCATATACGGATAACAAGCAGTCACCCTGGTATGTGGTCAATGCCGATGATAAGCGGCGGGCTCGTCTGAATTGTATCCACCATCTATTAAAAATAATTCCCTATGAAGATTTGACACCGGAGTCGATAAAGCTGCCTCCGCGCCAAAACCGGGCAGGGTATATTCGCCCGCCGATTACTGATCAAACTTTTGTTCCAGAAGTGTATGAGGATAAATAGGTATTTCTGGGAACTTTTTTTGTCTGTTGTGCGTCCAATAACATAGCGTTGGAATTTATCAAATAACAAAAAGGAGAATTTTGTATGCGAAACAAAATAATGATTTCTGTATTGGGAGCTTTGCTCTTCGTTGGTCTGGTCACTCTGCTCGGAATGCGCCCGACCGTAATGACAGCCTCTGCACAGGAGAATCAGTCGCAGGACCGTACCATCACTGTCAACGGAGAGGGAAAGGTCTCACTCCTTTCAGACATCGCTACAATTTCAATCGGTGTCCAGACTGAGAATAAACAAGCTTCTCAGGCAGTTACTGCGAACAGCAGCCAGGCAGCGGATGTATTGAACAAACTCAAACAATTTGGTATTTCTGAGAAAGATATTAAAACGACCAACTTCAATGTTTATCCCCGCCAACAATACGATGCGGATGGAAAGCCGATTGAGACAAGCTATGTTGTGGAAAACACTGTTAGCGTTAGAGTAACAGATGTAAAGAAAGTGGGTGAGATTATTGATACGGTGGTCAAGGCTGGAGCGAACAATATTAATAATATCCGTTTTGATGTCTCCGATCCCAGTACTGCTTATGGACAGGCTATCGAAGCTGCTATGGCAGATGCCAAAGCCAAGGCGGAAGTAGTGGCGAAGGCAGCCGGTGCGAAATTAGGACCGGTGAAGAATGTACAGGTTTCCATCGGCGGCAGAACAGAACAACCGATGTTCCGGGAAGCGATGGCAGCTCCGGGAGCCGCACAAGCGCCAATATCTGCCGGTCAAACTGATGTTGTTGTAAGTGTAACGGTAGCTTATTTGATCGGAGGATAGAATTTTATCGAGGAGGGCGGGTGAATTTTCGCCCGCCTTTTCTTGCTTAATTATGGATGAAGTATATGTTTTTTACCCGCCGCGCTGGTCTGGCGGATTATTTTTAGCCAGTATAACCGGATTGATGGTGATTGCTAATCTGTGGAATCTGGCGCAAATTGCTTTTGCGCCAGCCAGTTTTTTGTTAGTGATCCATCTGGCTCTTGCCTTGATTCTGCCGATCCCATTGCCCTGGTTGATCTACCGTCTTAGAGCCTTGCGAACGGCGCAATATAATCTCGAAAGAGATGGGATTCGATTGCATTGGGGGATGCGGATTGAAGAAATTCCGATGGATAAGGTTTTATGGATCCGATTGGCAGAGGATGATACAGCTCATCTTATCGTACCCACGTTACGCCTACCGGGAACCATTGTCGGCAACGGTGCCCGGCGACTGCATGATGGAAGTCTGGCAGAGGTGGTGGTGGAGTTTATGGCATCCCAAACAAAAAATCTGGTGCTACTCGCCACTCCCGAGAGAGTTTTTGCTCTTTCGCCAAGCGATCCGATTACTTTTATCCAGACGTTTTATGATCTGACGGAATTTGGATCCCTTAATCCTATTCCTGCGCGTTCCGTGCTTCCCACTTATCTTCCCGCAGGGGTGATGCGTTCGAATGCTATGCGAGTCTTGCTGGCGATCGGCGTTACTCTCAACCTGGCGTTAATCATCGCAGTTGTTGCGGTTACCGCGACTCGTTATAATCTAAGCATCAGTTTTTCTCCTACGGGGGTGCCGCTTGCACTCATGCCATCGAAAGCATTGTGGTTATTGCCTTTCGTTAATACCGCTCTTTTCTTGATTGATTGGGGGATTGGCTTCTTCTTCTTCCGTACAGAAAAGAATCGTTCTATTGCCTTTATGCTATGGGGGAATAGTGTTTTTGCAACAATTTTATTTCTAGGGGCATTATATTATATATTGCAAACGGCGACCTAAAACCAAGACGTAAAAACATTTTTATCCACATTTATCCACAGAAGAGAAGTATTTATCCACAGTTTTAAGGAAAAAAAGAGATTAAGCAGGCATATATTGTCATATATTGCCAAAATAATTGCTGTTTGGCTATATGTGGGTAGCCTATATTTGGGGTAAAGTAGCATTTATTCGGTATATTTGCCAGATATTGGGGGTGTAAAAAAGGATAAATTCAAGTTATCCACAGGTGAACAAATCAGATATTGGGGGTTTTATATCATTATTCCACACTTCGGGCAACGTAGAAAGTACAGACCCCTTGCGGATGTTCAGGATTTCCATCGTAGAATGGGCGTACAATTGAGAGCGGGAGGGATAGATTCCAGCGGGTTGGAATGAGGATCCAGCGTCTAAACAAAAAGTGAGTTATAAGAGAGGGGAGGCCAAAATAATGTCCCCACTCAAAAACCTGCTGTGCCTGAGGAGAAAAATAATGCCACCAGCGTTCGATACGAAAACCAGCCGCTTGCATGCGTTCCTGCCAGACTTCCGGCGGGTCACTGTGATAATGCCGGCAGATCGTGTTGAAAAAAGTGCGATAGGCGTTCGCCAGTTTTCTCGCACCAATACGGTCTAAAAAGCGGGCGATAGAAAGTGAGGGAAGAAAATTATGGTTGGGAACACAAAAGGCAAAAACCCCATCTGGTTTCAGAACTCGATGGACTTCCGCCAATACCGGTTCAAGATCAGGAATATGTTCGAGAACGGAGTTACTGAATGCACTTGCGAATGTATGATCGTCAAAGGGTAGATTGTTACCATAGCCGCGGATCGTTAGATTATAAACGCCACTCTGGGCGGCTAAACGAACGGGACCCTGCCAAGGATCGACACCTACATCTATTTTCCGGTCAAAAGTGATAGAAGCAAAATGCCCGTCGCCGCATCCCAGGTCTAGGGTAGGAGCTGGTAGATCAATTTGTTCATAATAGCGCGCTTCCACGGCACGCAGCATGGCGCGGAAATAGGGTAGTTCACGCAGATTTAACCACAAGTAATCTTTGGGCATAAATTGTATGTCTTAACTAACGACAATTATATAAAAATGGCAAAACCTGGCACCACATGGTTTCCCCCTGGCTGTCGATATATAGAAATATCAATAAGAGAAGAATGCAAACTATGACGAAACAGCCGATACCACCCGCAATCCAAGGGACCATCTTGCGGCTTTTTTCGTCTTCGGCTAGATATTTATTGGGGTCAAACTTCAGGGCAGCAGGAGGCTTGGGAGCCGCCACGGGACGCGGCTGGAGCGGAACTGGCTGAGGAGGTTGCGGTCGACCCGGTATGAAAGCTTCCGGTTCACCGGCTGCAACCGGGCGCCTACGCTGTATGGTTACATCGGGATCATAAGAGGCTGCGTTAAAGATAAGCCTGACTTTGTCTCCGAGAAGGATGATGTCGCCTGGTTTAATAGCGTGCGGCCCGGCTATTCGCTGGTCATTGATAAAAGTTCCATTGGTGGACCCGAGATCTTTTATGACATAATTGCTGCCTTGCAGGGATAAAACAGCATGATGCCGGGAAATGCCAGAATCTAAAATGAAAATATCACTTTGTTCATATCGTCCAATCGCGGTTTCGGTTTTTTGAATTAAGAACACCTTCCCAGGATTAGGACCCGTTTGCATTGTAAATTGGAAAGATTGCTGTGCCATCACTGCCTCCAACCAGCCATCGAAAATAATTAATGATGATATATATTTTACCATATCCTTTTGGATAAACGGGAATTGATAAATGAAATCGGAGATACCAGCATTTGCCCAAACGGCTTGAGTTTGGTAGAATCTAATCTATGATAAGAACTGTTCTTCGTAAAACTTACCGAGTGCTTTTGATTGCATTTGGATTAGGTGTATTTGCTTTGATCCTGCCGCACCTTATTCTTCTTTTCCAATTCTATGGGACGCCAGATAACCAGCAAATATTTAGTGTAGAGGATGTGCCCTATCGTCCAGTGGCGATTGTCTTTGGGGCTGGTTTGCGCCGTGATAGTACCCCGACTTCTATCCTGCGGGAGCGGGTGACATTTGCCGCAGATCTCTACCATGCTGGTAAGGTGCAAAAAATTTTGATGAGCGGTGATAACCGGGAAATCTACTACAACGAGCCAGAATCTATGCGCCAATATGCTCTTGATTTGGGTGTACCAAATGATGCAATTGTCCTGGATTATGCTGGCTTGCGGACATACGATACCTGTTACCGGGCACGAGAGATATTTGGTGTAAAAGAAGCTATTTTAGTTACACAAGATTTCCATATGCCGCGTGCGCTTTATACTTGTAATGCGTTGAATCTGCCGTCCATCGGTGTGATTGCGCGTAAATACCATTATTCACCACCGTTGCGTTTTTACTGGTATGTGCGGGAGAGCTTTGCGACTCTTGCTGCTTTTTGGGATGTGAAAGTTGCCCGTCCCTTGCCTATTTTGGGCAAACCTGAACCTATTTTTACCTCATCCGGGAGAATTATCAATGACTAGAGAAGAAGCCCTTGCAATTGTTAGAGAATACGTTAAGAACGAAAACCTCGTTAACCATATGTTGGCAGTGGAAGCCGCCATGCAGTTCTATGCCGAGAAATTCGGAGAGGATGTGGCATTATGGCGGATCGTTGGACTACTGCATGACTTCGATTGGGAAATTCACCCTACGCTGGATGACCATCCTCAGTCCGGTGCGGCGATCTTGCGCGAGCGCGGGGTTCCAGAGGAAATCATCCAAGGCGTACTCAGCCATGCCGATCATACCGGTGTGCCGCGCGTATCGATGATGGAGAAGGCTCTCTTTGCTTGTGATGAAATCACAGGTTTGGTAACAGCCGTGGCATTGGTGCGCCCTTCACGTTCGTTGTATGATATGGAAGCAAAATCGGTGAAAAAGAAATGGAAGGATAGGGCATTTGCGGCAGGAGCGAACCGTGAGGAGATCGAGCGCGGAGCGCAGGCGTTTGGTGTTGAACTTTGGGAGCATGTCGGAAATGTGATTCTTGCAATGCGCCGGATTGCTCCCCAATTAGGTCTGGAAGGAAATATTACTCCGCAATAGAAAATATTTTATTCAAAAAGGAGATGAACCATGAGTCTGAAAGCATTTGAACAAGGGGAAGGTATTTTGCGGCTTATGCCTGCCTGGGTGCCACGTTCTTTTTGTATTCCCGGTAAGCGGATTAAATTACATCATGACGATCTTTATGCTTTTGGTGCCAACCGCGGCGGTATTGACGAACGTTGGCTTTCTTCTACTACCAAAGCCGATAATGGTCCATTAACAACGCCGGATGAAGGTTTGAGTTATGTCATTTACGGCGAAGAGAACAAACTTGAAAAGACTCTATTTGCGGATGTGGTCATGGAACTGGGCGCAAAATTGCTGGGTGAAGCGATGTGGAATAAATATCATGCCTGGCCCATGTACAGCAAATTTTTCGATAATAAAGGGGCTTTGCCTCACCACTTGCATCAAAAAGAGGAGCACGCTCGTCTGGTTGGGCAGCAATCCAAGCCGGAGAGTTATTACTTTCCGCGCCAATTAAATAATTATGGCGCTGATTTTCCCTACACTTTTTTTGGATTAGAACCTGGAACCACCGAAGCACAAGTGCGCCATTGTCTGGAAATCTGGAATGAAGGGGATAACCATATAACGGACTTGTCGAAAGCTTACCGCTTGCAACCAGGTACGGGTTGGTCTGTTCCAGCCGGCATTCTGCATGCGCCGGGCAGCCTGTGTACTTATGAGCCGCAATGGGCAAGTGATGTATTTGCCATGTTCCAATCTCTGGTTAATGAAGTACCCATCGGTTGGGAATTGTTGGTAAAAAATGTGCCAGAGGACAAACATCACGACCTTGATTACATCCTTTCCATGATTGACTGGGAGTTGAATACCTTGCCGAATTTTGCCGAGAAATTTTTCCGCAAGCCGAAACCCGTGAAGACAGAGAAAGAGATGGAAAGCGAAGGTTATCTTGAATATTGGATTTCTTACGGCAGTTCGTTCTTTGCTGCAAAGGAATTAACCGTTATGCCCGGGAGATCCGTCACAATCCATGACCCTGGTCCTTACGGGATGATAATGATGCAAGGACATGGGAAAATGGGCGTCTGGGATATCGAAACGCCAGCATTGATTCGTTTTGGACAATTGACGAATGATGAGTTTTTTGTCTCCTTCGCTGCAGCAAAGGAAGGTGTAAAGATTCACAATCCTAGCAGCACGGATCCAATCGTCATGCTTAAGCATTTCGGACCCAACTCGGATGCACCTTTAGGATGAGGTCTGGAAATAGTAATTATCCCTAATCAACAGTGCTGGCTGTGTTCTGCACAGTGATCGTGGTCACTTTCCAGCACAGCCAGGCGCAGACATTCATCTTTTTGCAGGATGGTAACGCCAAAAGTCTGTAACAAGGCTTCTGGTGTCAATGCCTCAGCCGGTGATCCAAGGGAGATAATCTGGTGAGCTAACAGCATCACCAGTTGGCATTCGGCGGCTTCCTGAATGTCATGGGTGGCGGTAACCACTGAGGCACCGCGCTGGATTTCTACGCGTATCGCTTGTTGGTAAATCTCCTTACCGGCAGCGTCCAGCCCGGCAGTAGGTTCATCCAAAACAAGCAGGTCAGCTCGGCGCGCTAAGGTTTGCGCCAAATAAACGCGCTGTTGCTGCCCACCGGATAAAGCCCGCAGAGGTTTATCCGCAAGATTCAGAATGCCCATCGTCATCAAGGAGGTGTGCACCAGGTCATGATCGGCTTGAGTCAGCTTACCGAACAGCCCGCGGGTTGGGTAACGCCCCATGCGCACTACATCGATGGCACGCAGAGGAAGAATAAAAGCGGAAGCGTGGAATTGGCTGAGATAGGCAATCCGCTGGGGTGAATCACCAACATGCCCTCCTAATACTTCTAGTTGCCCCTCAAGGATGGGCAGGAGACCAACGATCGTTTTTAAAAGGGTGGATTTTCCCGAACCATTTACACCTACCAGAGCCAAAGCTTCACCGCCTTTCAGGATCAAGTTAATACCGGAAATGACGGGTTCATGCCTGTAACCAATGCTCATATTCTGGGCATTTATGCTTGGGTTAATTGATAATTCGGATGGTTGGATCATGGTTTGAGTAATTCCGTTGAGTCCATATGCTTCGCACGCAGATTTTGGATAAGGAAAACAATGAAGAAGATGATTGCCGCTGATAGCACAATACTGGCGCCGGCAGCGATATTGAAATAATAACTGGAAAGCAGCCCAATATAAACAGATAAAGTGCCAAAAATTCCGGACCAGATCATCATGGTTTCCATACGGCGGGCAACCAATGCACTCGCACCGGCGGGTGCCAGGAGCATCCCGAAAACGAGCAAGGTACCCACCGTCTGAAATGAGACGATGACCGTCAGAGCAATCAGCGCCAACATAAGGTTGTGATATAGTTTTACGGAATAACCGGCAACCTGTGCCTGTTCTGTGTTGAAACAGAGCATCAAAAATGGGCGGGCGCAAATGATTGTTGTGATGAGAATTAATAAAGTGGCGGTCAATTGGATGAGCAATGCGTTGCGGTCGATCCCTAGTACTTCACCGAATAGAACGCGGATTAAGTCACCGCTGAATGAGGTGGAACGCGAGACGATGACGACACCCAGGGCGAGCATACCAACAAAAAGCAACCCGATGGCGGTATCGGAGGAGAGGCGTGAACGTTGGGTGATCAAGCTGATACCGCCGATCATCACGACCGCTCCGAGTGCGGCGCCAAGGATGCCGGGTAATCCAAGCAAGAGCGCAACCGCGATGCCTGGGAGAACCCCATGGGCAAGGGCATCACCGATGAATGCCAACCCGCGCAGTACGATCAACGTGCCCACGATGCCGCAGGCGATGGAAACCAGCACACCGGCAGCCAGAGCGTTTAGCATGAATTGATTTGAAAGAAATGGGGTCACCATGAAGACAACAGGATTATTTTGATAGGTTGGAGTAATAGATTCCTGGTTCATGCCAGTGAGGATGGTTTGAGAGAGCGTACGCATGAATGTAAAATAGGAACCATCCTGGGGGATGATATGCGTGGCGAGTGGAATTATCTTAACGCCCGCTTCTTTGCCGATGACTTCTACGATGGTTTGAGGTGTGCCTAACTCTGCGAAAACAACTTTAACCTGACTCGCCTGGATTTTTGTCTTGAGTGCAGCCAGATCAGCCGCTGATACTTCAGCCTGACTTGTCAGGCTTGGAATGATTGCCCCGATGACGCGAAATCCATAACGCTGTGCAAAATAGCCCAGTGACTCATGTCCGGTAACGAGTTCACGTTCTGTTGAAGGAATGACATCAACTTGCTGCGAGATTTCGCTATTCAGCGAGTCGAGACGACCGGTAATATCCTGGCTGCGGACGGAAAGATCAATCGCCAGATCATTTTTTATCTGCTCTGCCAGTGCTTGCATCACAGATTTCATGGTGAGTGGATCCATCCAAAGATGCGGGTCTTGCGCACCGGCTGCCTGATCAGGATCCTTGCCGGGAATTCCTTCCCCAATTCCTACGCGGCGGATGGTGATATGCTCGCTGGCGGTGAAAAACTTAACTCCGTCTTGCTTGGCTTGTGCCAATGATCTTTCGAGACCGCCTTCCAGACCGAGTCCGTTCATAACCACCAGGTCGGCTTTGGTCAACGCCTCGATGTCTCTGGCAGAAGGCTCCCATCCATGCGGATCCTGCCCATTGGGGATAAGCACTTGCACGATGGCTTGATCTCCGGCGAGATCTTTGACCAATGACCCGAGCACGGAATAGGTGACGATTATCGTTTTCTTATGTGAGGTTTTTTCGAAAGAGGGCTGGCATCCTGTTATGAATAACAAGGATGCTGCGATCCATATTATTGGTATAAGGGTAATCTTTCTCAATGCTAGATCTCCAAAAAAGAAGATTGAAGTCTTCGGTGATGTTATATTCCAATGCCATTCTGGCATGCCGGGCATACGCCAAAAAGCTGAAGCCAATGAGTCTCAATGACGAAACCGGTTTGTTCGCTGATTCCCTCGAAGAGGTGGTTTAAATCATCGCCGCCAAAATAGTCCACCTGCCCGCATTGGCTGCAAACAAGAACGTGTTCATGCCCGCAGGTGGCGCGTAAGAAGCGATTGCAACCATCTGGTTGGTGCAGGCGTTCGACAAGCCCCAATTCTTCTAATTTCTGTAATGTCCGATAAATGGTGACCAGACCCAAGCCGGGTTGTTCTTTGCGAGCCAGGTCATAAATGGTAATAGGATCGAGGGCTTTATGGCTGGATAGAATGATTTCTACGATGAGGTGGTTCCTGGCGGTTACACGGTAGCCGCTATCATTCAAGCGGTTGAGCCAGATATCAAGCAGCGTTTTGGGATCGGGATTATTATTCATTGTGACCTTCGTTTATGATAATGGTTTTCATTATCATAGAAAATTTACGGTTTGTCAAGGATTAATAAACGAATATTCTGCCTCTAATTCTAGTAAATCAGGGAAATATCAGGTAAGATTGAGATATGAGTGATGAGAAGAACCAGGGGTCATTCATGAAACTGGTAGAGTGATTGTAAAATTGTTATCCAAAAATATATAGGTTAGAAAATATTTGATGAAAACAAAAATTTCGGCTTCTTTAGCGTGCGCAAACCCAATTAATATTCAAAAAGATTTTGAAGACTTAGAAAAATCCTGTATTGATCTTTATCATATCGATCTTTGCGATGGGGTATTTGCGCCTACGTTTTTACTTAATTCAGCCGTGATCAAAGCGCTGAGACGATTGACGAAACGGCGTTTGGATGTCCATATCTATGGTCACCACCCATCAAAATATCTCGATGAGTTAAAACGCAGTGGGACAGATGTGGTAATTGTGCATGTTGAGACTGAAGGAGAGGATTATATTAAAACTATCCAGGAGATTCGCCGGATGGG